>NZ_KV824602.1:0-1766 GCF_001816045.1 Kytococcus sp. HMSC28H12 | reverse complement strand
AGGGGTCCCGCCACACCGGGGGCTCGCCGGGCAGCCCCTCGGCCGCCACCGGCTCGCCCAACACACGCAGGTCGTCGCTGCGGTCGGCCACCTCGACCCGCAGCATGAACCGCATCGAGTCCAGGAAGGCGGCCAGCGGCGCGGCGTGGCCGGGGTCGGTCGTGATCCAGGTGGTCTCGCCGTCGTCCACCACGTGCAGAACGTGCTCGATGCGGCCCTGCGGGGTGAGGAGGATGGCCTCCGCCGAGTGGTGGGGCGGCAGCCCGGCCAGGTCCTGCGTCACGAGGCTGTGCAGCCACGTGAGGCGGTCCGGCCCGGTGACCGTCACCACACCGCGGTCCCCCAGGTCGACCACGGCCAGCCCCTCCTCGAGGAGCCGCTGCTCCTTGAGCGGATCACCGTGGTGCAGCGCCACCGGCGAGCCGAGGCGCACCGCGCCGGGCCGTGCGCTGAGTGGGGAGGGCGAGGGGTGGGCGGGGTCTTCAGGGGACGTCTGCGTCATCACACTCCGGCCAACGCGCGCAGGTCGCCGGCCCTTCCCAGCCGGGGCCCCTACTGTGTCCGCCATGAGTACGAAGATCCCGGAGACGACCCGCCAGCGCGGCCACGGCGGGCGCCGTTGGTGGCGCTGGGGGTGCGGCACCGTCGCGGCGCTGTTGGCCCTCCTGCTGGTGCTGGCCGCCGTCTGGGTGTGGCGCGCCAACGACACCCTCGAGAAGAACATCACCGTGGACGACCAGCTGCTGCCATCCACCACCACCCCGAGCACGCCCCCGGACAACGGCGGCGACGGTGGCACCGAGAGCCCGACGGGCGACGGCAAGGGCTCCGGCACGGACGGGGGCGGGACCGAGAAGGCCTCGCGGTACCTCAAGGACGTCACCGGTGACGGGAAGCCGGACAAGGGCGCGAAGGGCACCGTCACGGCGCCGAGCGACTCCGCCGAGAAGGCCCAGAACCCCAGCCGCGGCGCCGAGGGCACCCGCAACATCCTCATCGTGGGCGAGGACGACGGGCGCAGCAACGGGGCCGTCCGTTCGGACGTCATGATCCTGGCCCACATGAACGCCTCGGGGAGCAAGGTGACGCTCGTGCACTTCCCCCGCGACCTCTGGGTGCCGATCCCCGGCCACGGCTTCGACAAGCTCAACTACGCCTACTCCGCCGGCGGTGCCCCGCTGCTGGCGCAGACCTTCCAGGGTGCGCTCGACGTGCCGGTGACCGACGTCGTCGTCACCGACTTCGAGAGCTTCTCGTCCACCGTGGACGCCCTCGGTGGCGTGACCGTCCGCAATCCGCAGCCCTCCCCTGAGTTCCCCGAGGGCACCGTCCGTCTGGACGACGGGGCCGAGGCCCTGCGGTTCGTCCGCGAGCGCAAGACCCTGAAGCTGGGCGACATGGGGCGTGGTGAGCGGCAGATGGCCGTGCTCAGCGGCGTCTTCGACGCGGCCCGCAGTGCCGAGGTGGCACGGAACCCCAACAAGGTGCAGCGGATCCTGGACGCCAGCACCCGCAACGTCCGGGTGAGCGCCGGCCTCTCGCCGAAGGAGATCCGCGGCATCGGGCGCAGGTTCATCACCGGTGGCGGCACGGTGACCTACCAGACCGCCCCCTGGGCGAGCATCGGCTGGTCGCCCGACGGGCGCCAGAGCATCGTCGTCCCGGACTGGGCGGGTATCCGCGCGCTCGGCGAGAAGGTGCGGAACGACTCGCTCTGAGGGTGGCCCAGGCACGGAGGGCTCGCACCCCAGCGGGGTGCGAGCCCT
>NZ_KV824601.1:0-892 GCF_001816045.1 Kytococcus sp. HMSC28H12 | reverse complement strand
CGCCGCGGCGGTGAGGGCCCGCGCGGCCTTCTCCGCGTCGGCGGCGGGGTCCCACACCGCCACGGCGGCCACGGTGCCCTGCAGCGTCCGGCTCTCGACCACCTGCATCCACACGCCTTGCTGGGCCACGAGACGAGCCGCTTCCTGGGCGGGCAGCACCAGCTGGCCGTCCCCGGGCAGGAAGACCACCCGGGTGGCCCCGCAGGCGAGCACGGCCTCCACGAGCTCCCCGATGCCGGCCCGCCGGCCGGGCGAGGAGCGCACCACCTTTGCACCCGCGGTCCGCAGGACCTCGACCAGCCCCACCCCGGAAGCGGCGACCAGCAGCGCCACCTCGCTCCGGCTCGCGTGGGCGCCGTCCAGGCTCTCGGTGCGCACGTCGGCCACCTCGCCCACCTTGCGGCACAATGCCGTCACCCTCGAGGCCGTGGGCGCGTCGGCCACGTGCACGTGCACCCGCCAGTGCCGGCCGGCGCCGGCCACCACCACGGAGTCCCCCAGGTCCGCCAGCCGGCGGCGCAGCCGCTTGACCACACGGTCGGCCTTGCGGGCGGCCGCCTCGGGCAGGGTCGTGCTGAGCACCACCTCCAGCGTGGAGCGCGACGCCGTGGTGTCCCGCTCCTCGTCGGTGTCCACCGAGCCCTCGGCTCCGTCGTCACCCCGGGACTCGCCGGGCCCTGCGGCCTCTGTGCCGGCGTCCTCGCCCACGCGCGCCTGTTCCCCGGTCGATCCCTCGCCGGGGACCTCGGGGAGCGGCAGCCCACCGTCCGCGGGGGTGCCGAGCCACAGCAGCCCGGGCGCCTGCGGGTCCTCACCGGTGCACGTGACCACCAGGTGCCGCAACGCCACCACGAGCCCGGCGGCACCGGCGTCCACCACGTGCGCCGTGCGC
>NZ_KV824600.1:0-5911 GCF_001816045.1 Kytococcus sp. HMSC28H12 | reverse complement strand
CCCCGGCGCCTCGGGCACCGGGGTCCGCACTTCCCGCCGGGGCCCGAGATCGATACGGCCGGAAACGTTCACACGTCCAGAATCATCTGAGGGGAGCAGGACATGGACAGCACGAAGACCTTCGCAGTGGGGACCGCGCTGCTGCTGGGGGCAGCACTCGCGACGCCGGCGTCCGCCGCACCGGACGACCGCACCTCCGGCCCGGACTGGGAGCCGCTGCCGATCACCTTCGAGGTCGGCGAGGCCGACGGCCAGGGCGAGCGCCCCTGGAGCGTCAGCGTCGACGGGGACGTCACCCAGCCCAAGAAGGGCGAGGACGGCCTGGCGACGCTGAACCTGCTGGTTACCGACTACAACAACAACCTCAACAACGACCACCCGGACCACGGGCCGAGCAGCCTCGGGATCCAGGACGACGGTCTGACCGGCTGCCAGGAGGGCACGCCGGGCAAGATGCCGTCGGGCCGGACCAGCGAGGACGAGTCCTTCCGGTGGGTGGTCGACGAGGAGTCCACCGAGGACAACCCGATCGTCGACCCCGAGTTCGCCCCGGGCCACTACGAGAAGACCCAGACGAGCAAGCTGTCGCCGGAGACCCGGGCCCTGGAGGTCGTCACGGTCACGTGCCCCACCGAGAGCGACTGGGGCTACATGTTCGGCAACAGCTTCTTCGTCCGCACCAGCGACACGGAGTTCACGCGGGTGGCCACCGTCGTGACCGAGGGCACCTTCCACGAGGGCGGCGAGAGCGTGTTCCACACCGTCGAGGGCTGGGAGTTCCTGGAGCAGCTCGAGAAGGAGGAGCGTCCGGACGGCATGAGCGACGCCGAGTGGGCGGACAAGCTCGTCGCCGAGGGCGTGGTGCCGGCCGACAAGCGCTGGTACGTGGCCAACGAGGAGCCTCCCGGTGAGGACGACGACGAGGGCCCGATCGTCGACACCGGTGTGGAGGCGGGCGACCAGTCCGCGGCGTTCGCTGCCGGCCTGGCCGGTGTGGCGCTGCTGGGCGCCGGTGGCGCCACGGTGGCGGCCGCCCGCCGTCGCTGACGCCCGCCTGACACCTGAATCGACGGGACCTCCGGAGTCACTGGACTCTCGGAGGTCCCGTCGTGACAGGTCACGTTCACAGTCCGCGCACAATCAGGCGCCGACGCCCGGCCCCGGCTTCCCCCTCCCCGTGAGGCGCTTAGGGTCGAAGGGTCCCGGCAGGGGGTCGGGACGTGACACAGAGGGGAAAACCATGAAGCGCACGACTCTTGCCGTCCTCGCCGTCGCCACCATGGGGGTGACCGCCCCGGTGCAGATGGCGCAGGCCGCGCCGAAGGAGCCCAAGCTCCCGGCGCCGTACGAGAACACCTTCTCCGTGGGCGAGGCAGGCTCCGACGGAACCCGGCCGTGGACCAGCACCACCCGGGGCGACTACCTCGAGCTGCCCTACGAAAAGGACGGGCTGGTGCACCGCGAGGTGCACGGGTTCGACCGGTGGAACAGCGTGACGAGCGTCTCCGCGAACGAGGAGGACCCGGGACGCCACCGTCTGGGCGTGCAGAACGACGACCAGACCGACTGGATCTTCCGCGGCTGCCCGGAGAACGCCGAACGTGCCGGGAAGTCCTCCTTCTCCTCCGAGGACGAGTCCTTCCACTGGGTGGTGGACCCGGACTACGACTTCTGGAACGACGACAGCGACGACCCCGTCCCGGGCTCGTACGTGAAGGACACCACCCATCGACTCGGCGAGGACGTCCGCTCGGTGTCGGTGGAGGCGACCGGGTGCATCCCCGACCCCGGCGAGTTCGACGGCACCTACGCGCACAACACGACCCACTTCCTGCGGACGGGTGAGGGCGAGTTCACCAAGGTGGGCACCTCGGTGTTGGGTTCGACAGCCAACGAGGGGGGCTACGGCATGGAGTTCCACGCCGAGCCCGACTGGGAGTTCCTGGAGCAGCTCGAACACGCGGTGCGCCCGGACGGACTCACCGACGCCCAGTGGGCCGACCAGCTCGTGGCCAAGGGCGTGGTGCCGGCCGACAAGCGCTGGTACGTGGCCAACGAGGAGCCCACCGAGGGCCCCATCGTAGACACCGGCTGGACCGCCCCCGAGCGCTCGCACGACACCACCGCCCTCGGCCTGGCCGGTCTGGCCCTCGTCGGCGCCGGCGGCCTCACCGTGGCCGGCGCCCGCCGCCGCTGACCGTCCCCACGGAATACCCCTCCGGGGTATGTGCGTTCTCGTCGGTGGCGCCACCCGGCGCCACCGACGAGAGGAGCACCCATGGCCACCACCGAGTACAACGTCACCGGCATGACCTGCGGGCACTGCGAGGCGTCCGTCCGCGAGGAGGTCTCCGAGGTGCCCGGCGTCGAGTCCGTCGAGGTGAGCCACGAGACCGGTCGGCTGACCGTCACCGGCGCCGACGACGTGTCCACCGATGCCGTGCTGGCCGCCGTCGAGGACGCCGGCTACCGGGCGCAGCGGGCCTGATGACCGCGCCCTCCCTCCCGCGCACGTCCGCCGTCGAGCTGGAGCTCGGCGGTATGACGTGCGCCTCGTGCGCCCACCGCATCGAGCGCAAGCTCAACAAGCTCGAGGGCGTGGAGGCGACCGTCAACTACGCCACGGAGAAGGCCTCGGTCACCGTACCCGAGGGGTACGACCCGGGCCTGCTGGTGGCCGAGGTGCAGAAGGCGGGCTACACGGCCACGCTGCCGGCGCTCCCACCGACCCCGGGAACCGACTCCCCCGGTGAGGCCTTCGACGGCTCCGAGCACGCCGACCACGAGCTCGACGCCCTGCGCCGTCGGGTGCTCGTGTGCGCGGTGCTGGCGGTGCCGGTGATCCTCATGGCGATGGTGCCGGCCCTGCAGTTCCGGAACTGGCAGTGGGCCTCGCTCACCCTGGCCGCGCCCGTGGTGGTGTGGGGCGCCTGGCCCTTCCACCGGGCCGCCTGGACCAACCTGCGCCACGGCGCGGCCACCATGGACACCCTCGTCTCGATGGGCACGCTCGCCGCCTTCGGCTGGTCGCTCTACGCGCTCTTTCTCGGCCATGCCGGCACGCCCGGCATGAAGCACCCCTTCGAGTTCACCATCGGGCACTCCGACGGCGCGGGGAACATCTACCTCGAGGCCGCCGCGGGCGTCACCCTGTTCATCCTGGCCGGACGCTACGTCGAGAAGCGCGCCAAGCGCCGGGCCGGCGCCGCGCTGCGCGCCCTGCTGGAGATGGGGGCCAAGGAGGTCTCCGTGCTGCGCGACGGGCGCGAGGTGACGGTCCCGGCCGGGGAGCTGCGCGCCGGCGAGGAGTTCGTGGTGCGCCCCGGGGAGAAGGTGGCCACCGACGGGACGGTCGTCTCCGGCACGTCCGCCGTGGACGCCTCCATGCTCACCGGCGAGTCCCTCCCCGTCGAGGTGGGCCCTGGCAGCGAGGTCACCGGCGCAACGGTGAACGCCGGTGGGCGCCTGGTGGTGCGCGCCACGCGCGTGGGCGCCGACACGCAACTGGCCCAGATGGCGCGGATGGTGGAGGACGCGCAGACCGGCAAGGCCGCCGTCCAGCGGCTGGCCGACCGGGTCTCCGGCGTGTTCGTGCCGGTCGTGGTGCTCATCGCCCTGGTCACGCTCGGGGGCTGGCTGCTGTCCGGTGCCGGTCCGACGGCCGCGTTCACCGCCGCGGTGGCGGTGCTCGTCATCGCCTGCCCGTGCGCCCTGGGCCTGGCCACGCCCACCGCCCTGCTCGTGGGCACCGGCCGCGGAGCGGAGTTGGGCATCCTCATCAAGGGCCCCGAGGTGCTGGAGTCGACCCGCACCGTGGACACCGTGGTGCTCGACAAGACCGGCACCGTGACCACCGGGCACATGACACTGGCCGAGGTGGTGCCCGCCGCCGGCGAGGACGCCGCGGAGGTGCTGCGCGTGGCCGGTGCGCTGGAGGACTCCTCGGAGCACCCCATCGCCCGTGCCGTGGCCGATGCGGCGCGCACCGCGGGCGACCTGCCCGCCGCCTCGGGGTTCGCGAACGTCGAGGGGCTCGGCGTCACCGGCACCGTGGAGGGCCGCACGGTGGTCGTCGGCCGCCCCACCCTGCTCGCCGAGCATCACATGACGCTCACCGCCGACCTGGCCCGGGCCGAGGCCGAGCACCTCCAGCGGGGTCGCACCGTGGTGGCCGTCGGCTGGGACGGCGCTCCCCGCGGCCTGCTCGTGGTGTCCGATGCCGTGAAGCCCACGAGCGCCGCCGCCGTGGCCCAGCTGAGGCGCCTCGGGCTCGAGCCGGTGCTGCTGACCGGGGACAACGCGGCCACCGCCCGCCAGGTGGCCGACGAGGTGGGGATCGACACCGTCATCGCCGACGTGCTGCCGCAGGAGAAGGTGGAGCAGGTCCGGCGCCTGCAGGAGCAGGGGCGCGTGGTGGCCATGGTCGGCGACGGCGTCAACGACGCCCCCGCCCTGGCACAGGCCGACCTGGGCCTGGCCATGGGCACCGGCACGGACGTCGCCATCGAGGCCGCGGACATCACGCTGGTGCGTGGCGACCTGCGCAGCGTGGTCGACGCCATCGGGATGGCGCGGCGCACGCTGGGCACCATCCGGTCCAATCTCTTCTGGGCGTTCGCCTACAACGTGGCCGCCATCCCCCTGGCCGCGGCGGGGATGCTCAACCCGATGCTGGCCGGTGCCGCCATGGCCCTGTCCAGCGTGTTCGTGGTCGGCAACAGCCTGCGGCTGCGGGGCTTCAGGGCGGAGGCGCGGTGAGCGCCGGCGAACGACCGGAGGAGCCCGTGGTCGCGGCCGCCGGCCCGGCCCACCCGGTGGAGCACGGTCACGTCCACGGATACGTGACGGACAAGGACGCCTACCTGCGCCGCCTGCGCCGCGTCGAGGGACAGGTCCGCGGCCTGGCCCGGATGGTGGAGGAGGACGCGTACTGCATCGACGTCCTCACGCAGGTGAGCGCGGTGAGCAGCGCCCTGGAGAAGGTCGCGCTCGGGCTGCTCGAGGACCACCTGCGCACCTGCGTGGTCGACGCCGCACGCGCCGGTGACGAGGAGGCCGAGGCTCTCGTGAGGGAGGCCTCGGCGGCCATCGCCCGGCTGGTCCGGTCGTGAACGAGCGCGCTCGACGCCTACGCTGGAGCCCTCGCACCCGTCCCCGACCCAGGAGCAGCATGCGTTCACTCCCCCGACCGATCCGCCGCGGCGCGGCGACCGCCGTCCTCGTGGGCACCGCCCTCGTCAGCCTGCAGAACGCGGCCCAGGCCGACCCCCGGGAGGTCAGCGGCGCCGGGGGGACCAACCCCCGGGTCACCCTGGAGGTGCACCCCGCGGCCGGCGGGCAGGGGCACGCGTGGGACGTCCGCTTCGACGGCGCGCACCTGCAGCCGGCGGACGGCAACCCCCGCATCGAGTGGGTGGTGGACACCTACGCACCGGCCACGGGCGCGATGCCGGTGACGGTGGCCGAGGGCGCGGTGGCCGACCCGGTCTGCCGTCCCGGTGCCGAGCGCGCCAGCGGGGACGAGGTCTCGTCGGACAGCCGCCACCTGGGCGGGCGCCGAATCCCCGCCGGCACCGACCGCGTGATGGTCTACGGGGCGTACTGCGCCCCCGACGGCCAGGTGCACCGCTTCGAGCTCGAGAGCGACGTGTCCACCGGCCGCGACGGGTCCGTGGACGTGCACTCCTACCCGGTGGTCGATGGCCCCGCCGACGGCCCGAACCCGCGTCCGGACGGCCCGCCGGTGGAGACCGGCTGGTCGGCGCCCGAGCAGGGCGGTCTGAGCTCCCGCGAGGCCGCTGCGGCCACGGGGCTGGCGCTGCTCACGGCCGGGGGCGTGCTCACCGCGAGGGGCCGCCGGGCAGGCGCCTGACCACATCGACGACGCGGCCCGGGGAGGACGTCCTCCCCG
>NZ_KV824599.1:0-1008 GCF_001816045.1 Kytococcus sp. HMSC28H12 | reverse complement strand
GGCGTCCACGTCACGGCGGGCGTGCAGCGCCACCGCCGCGGCCACGAGGAACGTGGCAGTCACCAGCAGCAGGCCCACCGGCCACCAGCGGGCGTCCCCGAAGGCACGGGCCTGGTCCACCCAGCCCAGCGGCGTGGCCCAACCCCAGACCGAACAGGCCGGCACCGTAGACCGCCGCACCCCGGGCATCCGCCCCGAAGGCCACGACCATGGCGAACTCGTTGGCCATCACCCCACCGAGGTGTCGGTGCCGGCCACACGCCCCTCGAGCACCCGGGGCAGGGCCGCGGCATCGGCCCACGGGTCCCCGCCGAAGAGGCGGACGGTGCCCGCATCGGCCCGCATCAGGCCCAGCAGGACGCGGATGGTGGTGGACTTGCCCGCCCCGTTGGGGCCCAGGAATCCGTGCACCTCGCCGGGGGCGACCGTGTGGTCCAGGCCGTCCAGGGCCCGCGCGTGGCCGAGGGCCTTGACCAGGCCCCGGACCTCGATGACGGGGTCGATCCGGCGAGGGCGGAGGCGTCGTGGGCGACGCGGGAGGAGGGCGTGGAGGCAGTCTGGCAGTCGGCACCGACTGCGCGTGGAACGATCTGACGATGCAGCACATCGCCATCCAGGGAGAGCCCGGGTCCAACTCACACCTCGTCGTCCGCGAGAACCACCCGGACGCACAGACGGTGCCCTGCGCCTCCTTCGAGGAGGCCTTCACGCGGGTGACCGACGGCGAGTGCGAGCTGGCCGTCATCCCCATCGACAACTCCCTGGCCGGGCGCGTGGCGGACATCCACCACCTGCTGCCGGCCAGCGGGCTGCACATCGTGGGCGAGCACTTCCTGCGCATCCGGTTCTCGCTCCTGGGCCTTCCCGGCGCCACGCTGGACGGGGTGCGCACCGTGGCCAGCCACGTGCACGCGCTGGGGCAGTGCCGCCGCATCATCCGCGAGCACGGCTGGGACACCGTGGTGGCCGGCGACACCGCGGGCGCCGCCCGCGAGGTGGCCGAGGCCG
>NZ_KV824598.1:0-1798 GCF_001816045.1 Kytococcus sp. HMSC28H12 | reverse complement strand
CGGCGCTCAGTAGCTGCCGCTGGCCCCGCCGCCGCTGAACCCGCTGCCCCCGCCGAACGAGCTCGTGCTGGAGCCGCTCGTGGGCTCGGGGGCACCCATGCTCGTGGGGCTGGCCGCGTACAACGGCAGCCACGCGCCGTAGCTGAACGCGGCACCGTTGGGCAGCGGGTCGGTGCCGTGCTCGCGGCGGTAGCGGTCGAACGCCGCGAACTCCTCGTCGTCCGGCTCGGGCAGCTCCGGGTCGGCCGCGCGGGCCTCGCGCACCAGCCGGCGGGTGAGCTCCTTCTCGCGGTCGTCCTCGGCCTTGACGCGGCGGTAGGAGCGCACGCCCAGCGTGCCGAGCACCAGGGCGAGCACCCCGCCGCCGATGCCGGCTGCCCACGCCACGGCCTTCTCGGCCGGCGTCCACGCGAACGGTTCCTCGCCCCGGGCCAGCTCGTAGAGCGTGTCCACGCCCTCGGTGTGCCCCTTCGCGAAGTCCTCGTCACCGAAGGCGTCGGTCATGCGGTCCACCACCTTCTCGGCGTCCCCGTCGTCGATGCGCTGCCGGGCGCCGTCGGCCACCTCCAGGCGCACCTCGCGGTCGCCCTCGGAGTGCAGCACCAGCACGCCGTTGTCCTTGCCGGCGTCGCCCACGCCCCACTCGGTGGCCACGCGGCGCGAGAAGTCCTCCAAGTCCTCGCCCTCCAGCGACTCCACGGTGAGCACGGCCACGCGGGCCCGGTCGGTGGACCGGTTCCCCTCCTCGATGCGGGCGTTCAGCGCGCGCTCCTCCTCGTCGGTGAGCAGGTCGGCGTGGTCGGCCACGTTGCCCGACTCCGGCGGGGCCGGCACGTCGAGGGCGGCGGCGGGGGACGCCACCACCATCGGGGCGGCCAGGGCGAGCAGCAGGGCGGGGTGTCGGCGCATGCCCGCACGGTAGGAGTGATCCGCCGGCACTGCGGTCCGTCCGCGGAGGGACCGGTCAGTCGCGCAGGCGCACCGAGAGGCAGGTGACGCAGCCCTCCATCGCCTCGAACTCGCTGACGTCCACGGTCACCACCTCGTACCCGCGCTCGCGCAGCAGGTCGGCCGAGCGCGGTGCGGAGGCGGCCATCAGCAGCCGGTCGCCGCCCATCAGCACCACGTGCGCGCCGCCCTCCTCCGGCATCGCCAGCACCTCGCCCAGGGCCTCGTGGGCCGGGGCCGCCGGCTCCCACCCGATGACGGTCCCGTCCGGCAGGGCGGTCACCGCGGACTTCAGGTGCAGGGCGCGATCCACCGGCACCGCCTCCACCCGGGCGCCCAGCGGGGCGAGCACCGCGCGCAGCGCGTCGACGCCGGCCTCGTCGGTGCGTCCGCCCAGGCCCACGCGCACGAGGTCGTCGTGCTTGAGCACGTCCCCGCCGTCCAGGTGCCCGGCGGGCAGGTCCACCACGCGGCGGCCCAGGCCGGAGAAGAGCTCGGCCATGCCCTCGACCTCCCCGGCCCGCTCCGGGGCGCCGGGGCGGGTGATGACCACCGTGTCGCCGTAGGCCACGGCGACGTCCTCCACGAACACGCCGTCAGGGTGCTCGTCGGCGGGCGGGGCCTCCACCACCTCCCAGCCGGCGGTGCGCAGCGCTTCGCAGTAGGCCTGCCACTGGCGCAGCGCCAGCCCGGCGTCCACCGGCCGCGGCTCGATGTGGGTGGTCAGCCCCTCGGAGAGGCGGGGGCTGGGACGGCGGACGACGGCACGCGGGGTCATGGGGGCTCCTGGTGGTGGGGCGGGAGGTGGTCGCAGGGTACGGCGGACCCCGCCGGGTGGCCGGCGGGGTCC
>NZ_KV824597.1:0-601 GCF_001816045.1 Kytococcus sp. HMSC28H12 | reverse complement strand
CAGGTCGGTGGCGTTGTGCAGGTACGCGGCGCCTGCGAGCTCCAACGGCTGCTCGGAGAAGACGGTGGTGAAGTCGGCCAGGTAGTCGCAGTAGCCGCTCACCTGGAGCCCGGGGTGGAGCAGGTCGCGGCGGCCGGCGGTAGTCACTAGGTCGAAGTTGTCCTCGTACACCTCGGCGGAGTCCCACTGCTTGAGCTCCACTACCACGTACGACGGGCGCCCGGAGGTGGGGTGCGTGCCGGCCAGCACCACGTCCGCGCGCTTGCTGCTCAGGGGCATGCCGTACTCGACGAGCATCTCCACGCCGCCGAGGCCGGCGTCCACGAGGTCGGAGCGCAGCACCGGCAGGGAGCGCTCCCACGACCGGCGCTCGCCGGGGGAGGCGTGCGTTCCAGAGCGGTGCATGAGCGCTTCGGCCAAGCGGTCGGCGATGAGGGTCTCGACGCCCGAGAAGCTCTCGGCCGACGAACGGAACAGGGCGGACACAGGACTCCCGGGCAGCACGAATCGTCGTGCGGGTGGGGGCGTGTCCTGTGGGAAGCCCGTCGGGCCGCGTTGGTGGGGTCAGCGTAACCGGCTCTTCGGAGTTGAGCGTGGGTGC
>NZ_KV824596.1:0-2842 GCF_001816045.1 Kytococcus sp. HMSC28H12 | reverse complement strand
CGCCGACGACGGCGGCGAAGTCCCCGGCGGCACCGGCAGCCACACCGGACGTGGCGTCCTCCACCACCACGGCGCGGTCGGACGGCACCCCGAGGCGCTCGGCGGCGGCCTCGAAGGTGTCCGGGGCGGGCTTGCCGGGCAGGCCCTCCTCGCGGGCCACGGCCCCGTCCACGACGACGGGGAAGAAGTGGTCGATCCCCGCGGTGCGCAGCACGGCCGGGGCGTTGGCCGAGGAGGAGACCACCGCCATCGGGGTGCCGACCGCCGCCAGGTGCTCGAGGAGGGCCAGCGAGCCCGGGTAGGGCTCCACCCCGGCCTCGAGCTCGGCGAGGAAGGCCTCGTTCTTGCGGGCGCCGAGGGCCTCCACCTCCGCCTCGGGGAGGGCGATGCCCCGCGAGGCGAGCAGGTCGCGCACGCCGTCGAGGCGCGGCTTGCCGTCGACGTGCTCGTAGTAGTCGGTGTTGGTGTACGGGGCGAGCTGCTCCCCGGTGGTACGGGTGCGCTCGGTCAGGTAGTCGGTGAACAGGCGGTGCCAGGCGCGGCGGTGCACCTCCGCCGTGGGGGTCAGCACCCCGTCGAGGTCGAAGAGCACGGCGCCGACCTCGGCGTCGACGTGCGGGCGGGCGAGGGGAGTCCGGTCCATCCCTCGAGCGTAGGGGGCGCGAGGCGGGTGCCGGCCGTCATCGGGTGTGCGAACTCCCACAGAGTGCGCCCCCCCCGCACCCGATACATGGCGCGTCCCGCGTCGGACTGCCTCGGTGCCTCACGGTGGCATGGGCGGGTAGCCTCCCGCCCATGCCCCGCATCCGGCTCGATCTCGCGTACGACGGCACCGACTTCCACGGGTGGGCGCGGCAGCCGGGGCTGCGCACGGTCCAGGAGCAGCTCGAGACGGCCTTGTGCACCGTCCTGCGCGTGGAGTCCCTGCCGCTCACCGTCGCCGGTCGCACGGACTCCGGCGTCCACGCCACGGGGTCGGTCTGCCACGGGGACGTGCCGGAGGAGGCCTGGGCGGCGGTGCCGGGGCGCTCCGACCGGGACCCCGCCGACGCGCTGGTCACCCGGCTCGCCGGTGTGCTCCCCGGCGACCTTGTCGTGCACCGCGCCACCGTGGTGCCCCCGGAGTTCGACGCACGCTTCGCCGCCCTGCGCCGGCACTACCGCTACCTGCTGTGGGACCGGGTGGCGGACGTGGACCCACGGCTCCGGGGGATGGTGGTGCGCCACCGGCGCCCGCTCGACGTGGATGCCATGGACGCGGCGGCTGGGCGTCTGGTGGGGCTCCGGGACTTCGCGGCCTACTGCAAGCCGCGCGAGGGCGCCACGACGGTGCGCACGCTGGAGCGGTTCACCTGGGCGCGGCGTGGGGACGGCGTCATCGAGGGCGTGGTGGTGGCTGACGCGTTCTGCCACTCGATGGTGCGCGCGCTCGTGGGGGGCGTGGTGCCCGTGGGGGAGGGGCGCCGGCCGGTGGAGTGGCCGGCGGAGGTCCTGGCCGGGCGGCAGCGCATCGGGGCGGTGCAGGTGATGCCCGCCCACGGCCTCACGTTGGAGCAGGTCGACTACCCCGCGGACGAGGACCTGGCGGCTCGGCAGATCGAGGCCCGGGCCACCCGCGTTCTCGACGAGGCCGGAGACGGCCTCCGCTGAGCAGTCCCCCTCCCCCGGGATGACGCCGCCCGGACAGCGGAAGGCCCCGCCACCCGAGGGGGCAGGGCCTTCCGAGGCGGTCTTGTGGGAGCTGGACGCTCCCGGGGATCACCAGATGCCGTCGCGCTGCTCCAGGGCGTAGAGCGGTGCGAGGCCGTCCGCCATGGTGCGGTTCCAGTAGGTGACCTGGTTGACTCCCTCGGCGCCCTTCCGGAGCTGGGGCACGTTGGCGTTGATGTTACCGGTGCCCTCCGGGGCGTACGAGAGGTAGTTGCCGATCTCGTTGGCCCACACGATGGCGTTGTTGGTCGCGGCCCGACGGGTGTCGTAGTAGGGGGCTGCCCAGCCCTCGTAGGAGTACTTCATGCCGGCCGCGTAGTCGGCAGGGTCGGTGTTCCACAGCTTCACGCGGGCGTTGTAGGCGCCCTGGAAGCACGTGGTGAGGTCGGCCTCGGTGGCAGTGGGGTAGCGCTTCTTCAGCTCGGCCAGCACCCAGGTCCAGGAGGGGGCGGCGAAGCCCACCGGCTTGACGCCGATCGTGGTGTAGATGGTCCCGCGGTTGTGCGAGCCGTCGCGCATCTGGAAGGCCACCAGCTGGAAAGTGTCCAGTGCGCTGTCGCCGCCGGTCTGCTCGAACAGGTAGTTGTAGTAGGTGCCCTGGCAGGTGCCCTGGTCCTCGGAGATGGCGGCAGTGCCCAACTTGGCGCCGGTGGCGGTGTTGTAGAAGGTGCCGTAGCTCGAGGAGATGTTGAAGTCGCGACGGGTGACGCAGGAGTCCACCTCGCGGGCCCGGCTGGTGTCTCCCGAGTTGTCGCCATCGGGGCTCCACGGGTCAACCAGCTTGGTGTACTGCGAGGCGTTGGTGTAGCGGACCTGGTCGAGGGTGTTGACGGCCGGCGAGGTGTCCACCTGACGGACGCCGATCTCCCAGAGGAGGTTGTAGCCAGCCCAGTCGAGGTCCTGCGTGCCGAGGTTGCGCATGTTGACGCCGGCGCTCGACAGGGCGCCGTTCTGCTCTCCGCCTCCGGAGACGTACCAGATGTTCAGGTCGACATTGGACAGGTCGGGCATCCCGGCCTTGTAGGTCGTGAAGACGCCGTCCACGATGCCGGCCGGGTTGGTCGGGCAGGTGAACTTCGAGGCGGCGACGGCCGGGGCGGAAGCGGCGACGGCGACGGCCGGGACGGACCAG
>NZ_KV824595.1:0-766 GCF_001816045.1 Kytococcus sp. HMSC28H12 | reverse complement strand
TGGGGCGGCGCACCGCATCGGACCGGCTGGCCCTCACCGCCCGCGGCGTGCGGGTGGAGCACGGACGGCTCCTGGCCGTAGCCGGTGTGGACCTCGACCTGGCCGCCGGCGAGGTGGTGGCGCTCATGGGCCGCAACGGGTCGGGCAAGTCCTCCCTGCTCTGGGCGCTGCAGGGCACGGGGCGGCGCGCGGCGGGCACGGTGACCACGGCGGCGGGTGAGGACCCGGCATCGTTGGCGCCCACCGAGGCGCGACGCCAGGTGACGCTCGTGCCGCAGGACGCCACCGCCCTGCTCTGGCTGGAGACCGTGGCCGACGAGCTCGCCCAGGCCGATGCCGAGTCCGGTGCCGCCCCCGGCACCGCCTGGGCCGTGCTCGAGCGGCTCGGGGTGAGGCTGCCGGCCGACGCCCACCCGCGCGACCTCTCCGAGGGACAGCGGCTGGCCCTGGTGCTCGCCATCCAGCTCACCGCCGCGCCCGGCGTGGTGCTGCTCGACGAGCCCACCCGCGGCCTGGACCACGCCACCAAGGACCACCTGGCCACGATGCTGCGCCGCCTGGCCGACGACGGGGCGGCCGTGGTGGTGGCCACGCACGACGTGGAGTTCGCCGCCGCGGCCACCGACCGCATGGTGCTCGTGGCCGACGGGGACCTCGTGGCCGACGGCCCCACCGCCCGCGTGGCCACCAGCTCGCCCACCTTCGCCCCGCAGGTGTCCAAGGTGTTCGCGCCGCACCCCGTGCTCACCGTCGATGCCGTGCACCC
>NZ_KV824594.1:0-4215 GCF_001816045.1 Kytococcus sp. HMSC28H12 | reverse complement strand
CGGCTGGCCACCGCCCTGCAGGCGGGGGTGGCCGCTGCGCCGCGGGCCGCCGGTGGACGCGGCTGGGCGGTCGGGGTCGATGCCGAGACGGTGCTCTGGGCGGTGTGGGACGGGCTGGGGGTCTCGGCCTCCTGGCAGCGGCAGGCCCTGGCCGGCGGGGTGGCCGGGCAGCGCGCCGACCGCGACCTCGACGCCGTGCTGGGGCTCTTCGCCGCGGCCGAGCAGTTCGTCGAGCGGCACCCCGGCGCCGGGCCGGAGGTGTTCACCGAGCGGATGCGTTCCTCGCAGGTGGCGCGCGACTCCCTCGTGCTGGGGCGGGAGCGGGAGGCCGTGCAGGTGCTCACCCCGCAGGCCGCCGCCGGGCGGGAGTGGGAGGTGGTGGCCGTGGTCGGGGTGCAGACCGGGGTGTGGCCGGACCTGCGGCTGCGCGGATCGCTCGTGGGGTCCTCGCGGCTGGTGGAGCTGGTCGAGGGGCGCACCGGCGGCATCGCCGAGGAGCTGGCAGCCGTGCGCCACGACGAGCTACGGCAGTTCCTCGTGGCCTGCACCCGGGCCACCCGGCGCCTCGTGGTCACGGCGGTGCGGGACGCCGAGGAGACCCCCTCGCCCTTCCTCGACCTCGTGGACCCGCTGCCCGAGGGGGTGGAGCAGCGCGAGTTCGCGCCGTGGTCGGTGCCGGTGGACCTGCGCCACCAGGTGGCGCACGCCCGGCGCGAGCTCCTGCATGCCGCGGGCGCCGTGCCCGAGGCCGACGAACCCGCGGGTGCCGGTACGGCCCGCACCGACCCCGGGGCCCGTGCTGCGTGGGCCGCCGAGCTCGCCGCCCTGGTGCGGGCCGAGGTGCCCCACGCCCACCCCGAGGCGTGGTGGGCACTGCGCCAGGTGTCTTCCGCCGAGGCCCCCTGGGCACCCGGCACGCTGCCGGTGGTGCGCCCCTCCTCACTGGGCACCTGGCAGGACTGCGGCCTCAAGTGGTTCCTCACCACCCACGGCGGCAGCACCCCGCCCGGTCGCGCGCAGGAGATCGGAACGCTGCTCCACGACCTGCTGGCCGAGCACCCCGAGGCCCCGCTGGAGGAGCTGCGGGCCGAGGCCGCACGCCGGCGGGAGGAGCTCGGCTCGCCGGAGGTGTGGTGGTCGCGCCGGGAGGGCGAGCGGATGGCGCAGTGGCTGCGCCGCTACGACGTCTACCGCCGCGAGTGCGGCCGCGAGCTCGTGGGAACCGAGCTCGCGCTGCGCGTGGAGGCCGAGGGGGTGCGCCTCACCGGCCGGGTGGACCGGCTGGAGCGCCACCCCGGCAGTGGTGCGCTGCACGTGGCCGACCTCAAGACCGGCCACGTGGGTTCGCCCAAGGACCTGCCGGACAACGCCCAGCTGGGGGCCTACCAGGTGGCCGTGGAGGCCGGGGCCTTCGAGGCCGGTGACCACTCCGGTGGTGCCTCCCTGGTGCAGCTCGACTCCGGCGAGAAGGTGGGCACCATCGACCGGCGTCAGCCGGCCCTCGCCGACGGGCCGGTGGACCACCGTGCCCGGGTGGCCGAGGCCGGCGTGGGGATGGTGCAGGCCCGCCACGTCGCCACGGTGGGGGAGGCCTGCCGGCACTGCCCCGTCCGGTCCAGCTGCCCGGCCCGCCCCGAGGGCAAGGAGGTCGCATGAGCGAGCCCACCGGCACCACCGACCCGGCGCAGGGGTCCGGAGCGCGGCCGGCCGGCCGGCGCTGGAGCGCCGCCGACCTCGCCGACGTACTCGGCCAGCACCGGCCCACTCCGGAGCAGGCCGCCGTCATCGAGTGCACGGCGCCGGCGCAGCTCGTGGTGGCCGGTGCCGGGTCGGGCAAGACCGAGACCATGGCCGCCCGCGTGGTGTGGCTCGTGGCCAACCGCGTGGTGCGGCCCGACCAGGTGCTCGGCCTGACCTTCACCCGCAAGGCCGCCGCGGAGCTCTCCGAACGGCTCGGCGCGCGGCTCGAGGCGCTCGCCCGGGCCGGGGTGCTTGGGGAGGAGGAGCTGCAGCCGCCGGTGGTCTCCACGTACAACGCGTGGAGCGGCGGCATCGTGGCCGAGCACGGCCTGCGGGTGGGCGTGGAGCCCGGTGCCCGTGTGCTCTCGGAGGTGGAGGCGTGGCAGGGCGTCACCGACCTGGCCACCGCCTGGCCGGGCGACCTGCCCGAGGGGCTGACCTCCATCGGGTCGGTGGTGCAGGGCGTGCGCACCCTGGCCGGGCAGATGGGCGACCACCTCGTGACCGGCGCGCAGGTGGAGGCCGAGCTCGACCGCATCGATGCGCTGCTGGACACCGTGGCCCCGGTGCGGGGCGGCAAGGAGGCGGCCGCGGTGACCAGGGCGCGCGCGACGCTCGCCGCCCGCCGCGCGCTGGTGCCGCTGGTGCAGCGCTGGCAGGAGGTCAAGGCCGAGCGGCAGGTCATCGAGTTCTCCGACCAGACGCGGCTCTCGGCGCTGCTCGCCGGCGGCCACCGGGCCGTGGGTCGGGTGGAGCGGGCCCGCAGCCGGGCGGTGCTGCTGGACGAGTTCCAGGACACCACCGAGGCGCAGCTGCAGGTGGTGCGCGGGGTGTTCGCCGGCCACGCCGGGGTGAGCGTCACCGCCGTGGGCGACCCGCACCAGTCCATCTACGGCTTCCGGGGGGCCTCGGCGCGCACCATGGAGTCCTTCGTGGAGGCCTTCGGTGCCACGCAGCGTTCGCTCTCGGTGAGCTGGCGCAACTCCCCGCAGGTGCTCGAGGTGGCCAACGCCGTGGCGGCGCCGCTGCGGGCGGCCAGTCGCCTCGACCTGCCCGAGCTCTCGCCCCGCCCCGGCCACCACGGGGAGTCGGTGGTGAGCGCGGTACGCAGCACCACACCGGCGCAGGAGGCCGCCGAGGGGGCGGCCTGGCTGGGCCGGCACTGGCGTCCCGGGGAGGCCTCGGCCGCGGTGCTCTGCCGCAAGCGGTCGTGGTTCCCACTGGTCACCGAGGCGTTGGAGGCCGCCGGGTTGCCCTACGAGGTGGTGGGTCTGGGCGGGTTGCTCCTGGTGCCCGAGGTGGCCGACGTGCGCGCCCTGCTGGCGGTGGTGGACGACCCGACCCGCGGCGACCACCTGGTGCGCTTGCTCACCGGCCCGGCCACCCGCCTCGGGGCGGCCGACCTGGTGGGCCTGCACGCCTGGCGTCGGGAGCTCGAGCGCCGCTGGAACACCCGCCCCCGCGGTGACGAGGGGCTGGCCGAGCGGCGCGACCAGCTGCAGACGCAGGTCACCCTGCTCGATGCCGTGCTCACCCCCGTGGACCCCGACTGGACCGGGCCGGAGGGCGAGCACGTCGGGGAGACCGCCCGGTCTCGGCTGGCCGTGCTCGCCGAGGCCGTGACGCAGTGCCTGGGCGCGCAGCACCGCGGGGTGGGCGAGCTGGCGCTGGTGGCCGAGCAGGCCCTCGGCGTGGACGTGGAGCTCGCCTCGCGGGTGGACCTGCCGGTGTGGCGGGCGCGGGCGCACCTGGATGCCTTCCACGAGCACGTGGCCACCTTCGCCGAGGCCGGCACCCGCGAGCCGAGCCTCTCGGCGCTCATGGCTTGGCTCGACGCCGCCGAGGAGCACGACGGCGCGCTGGAGCCCGGCGCGGTGGAGGTGGACCCTGACGCCGTGCAGGTGCTCACCGTGCACGCCTCCAAGGGCCTGGAGTGGGATGCCGTGTGGGTGCCCGGGCTGGTGGCCGGCACCTTCCCCAGCGGCACCGGCACCGTGCGCGCCGTGGACGACGAGTGGGTGGCGCGGCCGGCCACCGACAGCGCCTGGTGGGCCCCGGCCAGCGGCCAGCTGCCCTTCGCGCTGCGCGGCGACTCCCCGTCCCTGCCGGTCTGGACCCTCCCGCCCGATGCGGACAAGGCGGACTTCGACGCCGCGATGGAGGACTTCGGCCGGGCCAACGGGGCGCGCGCCCTCGAGGAGGAACGGCGCCTGGCCTACGTGGGCGTCACCCGGGCGCGCTCCTGGCTGCACCTCACGGCATCGGTCTGGGGGGAGTCTGCCGCCCCCACGCCCACGAGCGACTTCCTCACCGAGGTGCTCGACCGGTGCGCCGTGGGTGCCTGGGCGCCGATGCCTCCGACCGACCCGGTGCCGGAGAACCCGGTGCGGGCCGAGCCGGTGACCGCGCCGTGGCCGCGTGAGCACGCCGACGACCTGGTGCACCACGCGCACGCGGCGGCCGCCGCCGAGGTCG
>NZ_KV824593.1:0-2535 GCF_001816045.1 Kytococcus sp. HMSC28H12 | reverse complement strand
CCAGGGCGAGCTGCACCGCGGGCACGGCCAACGGGTAGGGCGCCTGCACGCGGCCCAGCAGCGCCACGAGCTCGGCACGCGCCAGCACGGCCCCGATGCGGGCACCGGCCAGGCCGTGTGCCTTGCTCAGGGTGCGCAGCACCACCACGTTCTCGTGGGTGGCCAGCAGCGTGGCCGCCGAGGGGGCGTCGGTGAAGTCGGCATAGGCCTCGTCGACCACGAGCAGAGCGGGGGCCTCGTCGCGGCGCAGGCCCTCAGCGAGGCGCACCAGGTCCTCGACCGGCACACCCTGCCCGGTCGGGTTGCCCGGTGAGGGCAGCAGCACCAGGTCGGCCTGCTGCTGCCGGGCGGTGCGCAGCACGGCGTCCACGTCCACCCGCCAGCGCTCACCGCCCCCGGGCCCCTCGGCGGGCTCCACCAGCTGCGGCACCGCGTGCACCGCGGCGCCGTGGAGGCGGGCGGTCACGGCGTACATGCCGAAGGTGGGCGGGGCCACCACCACGCCCCCGCGGGCGGCTCCCGCCGCTGGGCCGGAGGCGTCGCCGCGGGTCGCCCCGCCGGGTGCGCAGCAGGCACGGACCAGCAGGTCGATGCCCTCGTCGCTGCCCCGGGTCACGAGCAGCTCATCGGTGGCCACCCCCCACAGCCCGGCCAGGCGCCCCCGGAGCGCGGCCGGCTGCGGGTCGGGATAGCGGCGCACGCTCGCGCCGGCATCGGCCCGGTTGGGCGTGGCGGCCTCGTTGGCGTTGAGCCACGCGAGGTCCACCGGCGCCCCCTGTTCAACCGGCACCCCCTGCTCACCCGATGCGGCGGCAGCCGGCGCCACGGCACCCGCCGGTGCGCTGGTGCGGGCGCTGGAGTAGCCGGTGAAGTCCGCGAGGTCGTCCCGCACGTAGCCCAGCGGGAAGGGTCGGCGGCTCATGCGCGCGCCTCCCCGCCCTCGGGCTCGCCGACGCGCCGGGTCACGGCCCGGGCGTGCGCCTCGAGCCCCTCGGCCCGCGCCAGCGCAACCGCCGTCCCGCCCGTGGCGCTCAACGCCCGCGAGCTGGCCTCCTGCACCGTGATGGACAGCTGGAAGCTCGACAGGTTGACCCCACCGGTCCACCGCGCCGCCCCCGAGGTGGGCAGCACGTGGTTGGTGCCCGAGCAGTAGTCGCCCAGGGACTCCGGCGTGTGGGCGCCGAGGAACACCGAGCCCGCCGCGGTCACCCCCTCGAGCAGGTCCCGCGGCTCGCGCACGGCCAGGATGAGGTGCTCCGGGGCGTAGGCGTTGGAGACCTCCACCGCCTGCTCCAGGTCACGCACCAGCACCAGCCGGGAGGCTCCCAGCGCCTCGGTCACGATGCCGGCGCGCGGCAGCTCGGCGGCCTGCCGGGAGAGCTCCGCGGCCACCTGCTCCAGCAGGTCGCGGTCGTCGGCCACGCACACCACCTGGGAGTCCGGGCCGTGCTCGGCCTGGCTCAGCAGATCCGCGGCCACCCACACGGGGTTCGCCCCGGCATCGGCCACCACGAGCTGCTCGCTGGGGCCGGCCGGCAGGTCGATGCCGGGACCACCCTGCATGCCGGCCACCTGGCGCTTGGCCTCGGTGACGAAGGTGTTGCCCGGCCCGAAGACCTTGTCGCACGGGCCCACGGGGCCGGCACCGAAGGCCATGGCCCCCACGGCCTGGGCACCGCCCACCACGGCGATGCGGCGGACGCCCACCTCCACGCACGCGGCCACCACCAGCGGGTCGGCGCCCCCGTCGCGCGTCGGCGGGGTGCACACCACCACCTCCGGGCAGCCGGCGAGCACGGCGGGCACCCCCAGCATCAGGGCGGTGGAGGGCAGCGGCGCCGAGCCGGCGGGCACGTAGAGGCCCACGCTGCGCACCGGGCGCACCACCCGCTCGCAGCGCACGGCGTCCTCGCCCTCCTGCACCACGTACGGCCGGGCACCCCCGGGGGCGTGGAAGGCACGGATCGCCTCGGCCGCCTCCGCGATGGCGCGGCGCACCTGCGGGTCCACCTGCGCCAGGGCGTCCTCCACCTCGGCGTCGGTGAGCAGCAGGTCGTCGCGGCGCACGCCGTCGAAGCGCTCGGTGAAGGCGGCCACGGCCTCGGCGCCCCCGCGGCGCACCTCGTCGAGCACCTCGGCCACGGTGCGGCTGACCTCCTCCCCCACCTCTTGGGCGGGGCGGCGCAGCGCGGCGGCGCGCTCGGCGGCGTCCAGCGTGTTCCAGTCCAGGACGCGCATCAGACGAGCATCCCCTCGACCGGCAGCACCACGACGCCGCGTGCCCCGGCGGCCTTGACCGCCTCGAGCAGCCCCCAGGTCACCTCGCCGTGGCAGAGCACCTGAACGGCGAACAGCCCCGCGGGGGCGGTCGGGTCAGCGGGGTCGACCGTGGGCACCACGGTGGGCTCCTCGGCATCGGGCAGCAGGGCCAGCACCTCGGCGAGGCGGTCGGCGGGCACCCGCGCGCAGACCACCTTGCTGTCGGCCACCCGGCGGGCGCCGTCCAGGCGCCGCAGCAGCAGCTCGAGCAGCTCG
>NZ_KV824592.1:0-2051 GCF_001816045.1 Kytococcus sp. HMSC28H12 | reverse complement strand
GCGGCGGCGCGCGGTGGTCACGTGGTCTCCCCGGGTCGGGCCCGCCGGTGGGGTGTGGCTCCTGGGGCGTCTGGTCGATCGAGCGAAGGATAGGCGAGCAGGGGCGACGTCCCGGGTTGGAACGACCCGGCCGAGGGCGCGACACTCACACCGTGCCCACCCGCCACCGCCTCGCCCCCCTCGCCTCGCTCACCGCCGCCTGCCTCGTGCTGGCCGCGTGCTCCGACGACGGGGGCGGCCCCACCGCGCCCGACCCGGCCTCGCCGCCGACCGTCACCGCACCGGACGGCGAGGCGGCCACCTGGTCGGACTGGGTGTCCTACGGCCCCGACGAGCGGCAGCGCTACCTGATGCTGCCCGGTGAGCAGGACGGCGGCGTGGCGGTGCTCGTGCACGGCGGCAGCTGGGTGGGCGGCACCGCCGGCGCCTACGTGGACCCCGCATCGCCCCTCAACGCCCTGGTGCGCGCCCTGCATGACGACGGGTGGTGGGTGGCCGCCGTGGAGTACCGGTACGCCGACCGCGCCCCGTGGCCCGCCACCGCCGACGACGTGCACGCTGCCACGCGCCACGCCGTCCGCGCGGCGCGCGAGCAGGGCGCCGACGACCGCCTGCTGCTGGCGGGCGACTCCGCCGGCGGGCACCTGGCCGCCCTGGAGGGCACCACGCACCCGCGCGAGGTGGACGTGGTGGCCGCGTACTACGGGCTGCACGACTTCACCACCTCGGCCGGCCAGCGCACGGCCCGCGGCTGCCCGCAGGTGGACGTGGGGGCACCCAACGTGTTCGGCACCGAGCCGACCACCCCGCAGCAGCTGGAGCGCGCCCGGGCCGCCTCGCCGGTGCACCGGGTGACCCCGGACTCCCCGCCGATGGTGCTGCTGCACGGCCAGGACGACTGCATCGTGCCGCCGGAGCAGTCGCAGCAGATGCACGACGCCCTGGCCGACGCGCACGTGCCGGTGGAGCTGGTGAGCCTGCCGGGCCAGGGGCACGGCGGGCCGGCGTTCACCGACGGCACCACGCTGCCGGCGGTGCTGGACTTCGTGGACGAGCACGCCCCGGCCGCTGGGGCCGCCTCCGGCGCGGCAGGCTGAGGCGATGAGCTCCGCCGACCGCGCCACCGAGACCGCCCCCGTCCCCCGCGTCCGGGTGGGCGCCCGCTCGTTCGGCCCCGGTGCCCCCGCCGTCGCCGTGCCCGTGATGGGCTCCACCCCCGAGGAGGTGCTGGCCTCGGCCGCGCGGGCGTGCTCGGGCCCGGCCGACCTCGTGGAGTGGCGGGTGGACCACCTCGCCGCGCCGGTGGCCGACCTGCTCACCGACCTGCCGGACCTGCTGGCACGCCTCGTCGAGGCCCTGGACGGGGTGCCGCTGCTGGTGACCTACCGCACCGCCGGGCAGGGCGGCGAGGGGCACGCCACGCCGCAGGAGTACCTCGCCCTCGTGGAGCGACTCGCGGACCTGCCGGGGGTGGACCTCGTGGACGTGGAGCTCGACCACCCGCAGCGCGACGCCGCCCTGGCCGCCCTCCGCGCCGCCGGCGTGCCCCGCCTGGTGAGCCACCACGACTGGTCCGGCCAGGCGCCGGAGGCCGAGCTGGAGCAGCAGGTGGCCGACCTGCGCGCCACCGGGGCCGATGCGGTGAAGCTCGCCACCACGCCCGCGGACACCCCGGCGGCCCTCGAGCTGCTCGCCGTCCTGGACCGGGTGAGCACCTCGGGCGTCCCCGTCGCGATGCTGGGCATGGGCGCGGCGGGGCAGGTCACCCGGCTGGTGGGGCCGGCCTGTGGCGGGTTCCTCACCTTCGCCCACGCGGGCGCGGCCAGCGCGCCGGGGCAGCTCGACGTGCACCTGGTGGCGGCTACGGTGGAGGGCCTGTGCGGGCCGGGAGACGAGCCGCCCGCCCCCTGACCGTCCCGAGAACCCCTGCCCGAGAGGACCGTCGTGACCACCTCCCCGATGCAGACAACCGTCTTCGCCGTGTGTGCCGCCCTGACCGTCACCGGGTGTGGCGGAGGCCTCCCGGGCGAGGGGGCTGCCGGCCCCACCAC
>NZ_KV824591.1:0-2329 GCF_001816045.1 Kytococcus sp. HMSC28H12 | reverse complement strand
GACCCGGTGACCGCCGCGGCCGTCCGGGAGACCTGGGCGGCCGTGGCGCACCGGGTGGGTCGGGGGCGTCCGGTGCTCGTGGCCGTCGACGGACGCTCCGGCTCCGGCAAGACCACCTACGCGGCCCACCTCCGCGCCCACGCCGCCGAGCGGTTGGGCGTGCCCACCGACCACGTGGGGCTGGTGGCCGTGGAGGAGCTCTACCCCGGCTGGGAGGGGCTCACGGCGGCCCCCGCGCTGCTCGACTGGCACGTGCTGCGCCCCCTGCGGGAGGGCGCCACCGCGGTGACCTGGCCCCGCTGGGACTGGGCGGTCGAGCGGTACACCGCCCTGGGCCGGATGGATCTGCCGCCCACCGGTGTTGTGGTGGTGGAGGGTGTGGGCTGCTCGGCCCCACCGGCCCGTGGGGCCTACGACCACGTGGTCTGGCTGCAGGCCCCCGCCGATCTGCGGCGCACCGCGGTGGCACGGCGCGAGGACGCCACCAGCACCGCGCCCGGCACCCCACCATGGTGGCACGGCTGGGCCCGGGCCGAGGACCGGCTGCTGGCCGCCCACCCCCCGCACCACGACCAGCTCGTGGAGCGGTCAGGCGTCGACGAGGAGAGGAGCAGGGCGTGAGCGGAACGCCGGTCCGGCGGACGACCACCGGCAGCATCAGGGTGCAGGGCGAGGCCGCCCGGCAGCTCCGGGCCTTCGAACGCGCCCGGCGCTGGTCGGCCTCCGCCGCCCGTCGCCGCCGTGACCACCTCCAGGAGCGGATACTGCCCATCCTCCAGGCCTCGGCGGGTGCCGGCATCGCGTGGTGGGTGGCCCACCACGTGTTCGGTCACGAGGCCCCGATCTTCGCCGGCGTGGTGGCCGTGGTCTGCCTGGGCATGAACTTCGGGCAGCGCATCACCCGGGCCCTGGAGATCACCGCCGGCGCCGCCACCGGCATCTTCACCGGCGAGCTCATCCTCCACTTCCTGGGCGCGGGGGCGTGGCAGACCGCCCTCATCGCCATGCTCGCGATGGTGGCCGCCTCGGTCTGGGGAGCCGGCAGCCTGCTCACCATCCAGGCCGGCGTGCAGGGCGTGGTGGTGGCCACGGCCACCGTGCTGCCCGGTGGGGCGTTCTCCCGCTGGGTCGACGCCGTCATCGGCGGGCTGGTGGCCGTGGCCATCGCGGCCCTCAACCCGATGTCGCCGCTGCACAAGCCGCGCCGCGTGGCGCGCCGCCTCACCCGGGAGGTCTCCCGCCTGCTCGACCGCACCGCGCACGGCCTGAGCGAGCGCGACGAGAAGATCGTCGGCGAGGCGTTGCGCGACGCCCGCTACACCGACCGGCTCATCAGCGAGATGCGCAGTCAGGTGGAGGAGGGCTCGGCCATCGCCCACACCGTGCCCTGGCAGTGGCGCCGTCGCCGCGACCTGCGCGGCATGGACCGGCAGGTCACGGCACTGGACCGGCTGGTGCGCAACGCCCGCGTGCTGGTACGCCGCGCCGACGTGGCCATCCTCGAGGGGGAACCCGTCCCGCACGCCTACGTGGAGCTCGTGGCCGAGGCCGCCGACGTGGCCGCCCTGCTCGTCGACGCCCTGGACGACCCGGACTCGATGGGGTCGGTGCGCCTCGAACTCGGCGAGCTCGCCGAGCTGAGCAACCACCAGGCCGACGACCCCTCGCTGAGCGCCGAGGTGATCCGCGCCCAGGTGCGCTCCATCATCGTGGACATGTACATGGTCACCGGGCTGTCCTACGGCGAGGCACGGGTCCGCGTGCCCTCCCGCTACCGGGACCGCCACGCCGCCCGCGACGAGGACTGAGCCGCTCCGTCCGCAGCGCGGGCCTCCGCGCCTCAGCCGCGCAGCGCCTGGACGATGCCGGCCAGGCGGCTCGCCTCGGCCTGCGAGACGGCCTCCCCGTCAGCGGCCTGCACGGCCATGACGGCGAGGTCCTCCTGCCCACCGGTGCGCTGCAGGCGCACCCACGGGTCGCCGGGGGTGAAGACCACACCGCGCACCTCGGACCACTCGACGCGCTGCGTGGTGAAGAGGTTGCGCACGGTCATGCCCTGCCGGTCCGGCACCGCGCGGATCATCGCGTAGCGCCACAGGAAGGCCGCGATGCCCAGGCCGGCCAGCACGGTCATCGTGCGGTCCACCGGGGTGAACCCGGGCGCGAGCACGGCGATGGCGGTGAACATCACCACGAGTACCACCGCCGAGCCCATGGCCACCCACCGGCCGCGCCGGGGCACGAAGGGGCGCAGGGCGTCCGGGGTGGGCGCGGTGTCGGGCGCGGCGTCGGGCGCGGACCGGCGGCTCATCGGCCGCTCCCCGGCTCG
>NZ_KV824590.1:0-1839 GCF_001816045.1 Kytococcus sp. HMSC28H12 | reverse complement strand
GGCCCGGGGCGACGGCGGCCCGGGGCGACGTCAGGGGTGACCCCATGGAGACGTGACCTATCGCGCGATAGGTCGACCGAAACGCAGGCGGGCGACTGGGAATCGGTCGACCTATCAGCTGATAGGACACCCCTCCCGCGAGGGCACTCCCACGCCCGGGGAGCCTCGGAGGTGCCACGATCCCGCCACGCACCGATTGGGGCCGGACCGGGCCGCGCACCTACCCTCTGCGGATGCCGACCGACCCCGCCGCCGCGACGACGCGCGCCCGCCGCCTCGTCCTGGCCCTGGTGGCGGTGGCGCTGCTGCTCGGCGGCCTGGCGATGTGGCTGCAGCACGGAACGCACGCGGGTGACCCCGGAGCCACGCCGACCGAGCGGGCCACCGCCGAGCGCGACCCACTGCGCGAGCTGCCCGGCGTCCAGGAGGTGGAGGACCTGGGCCCGGACGCCACCCCGCGCGAGTGGGCCGACCACCGCCTGTGGACGCTCACCCCCTCGGCCGTCGACCACGCCGACCAGCTGGCTCCTCGCCTCGAGTACACCCCGGAGGACCCCACTGAGGACGCGACCGGGAGCACCCGGAGCCGCCCGACCTCCACCGCCGGCGTGGTCTACGACATGCCCGCGGCCGACGCGCGACTCGTGGCCCACCAGCCGGCCGTGGACGGCGAGACGGTGGACTGGTGGCTCGACCTCGTGGGGCGGGCCCGCGACGTCGACCCCGCCGCCGAGGTGTCCTGCCAGGTCGAGGGCGACGCCACCTGCGCCGTACGGACCGCCGACCCCGACGGCGTCCGCGTGGCCCTGGCCACCGGCTTCCCCGACTTCGAGCGGTACCTCGCCGGCATCACCGACGAGCCCTCCCACACCGCCCTGGTCACGGTCAACGGCGATGCCGTGTGGCAGCGGTCCAGTCCTCCCGCAGTGCCTCGATGACGCGCGCCGCCGCCTCGGTGGCGTCGAGCTCCCCGCGGGTGACCGCGCCCTCCCACGCGCCCCGGCCCTCCGCCACGGACGGCGTGGTCCGCGCGGCGGCACGCAGCTCGGCATCGACCATGGACCACATCCAGTCCCGCTGCTGGGCCGCCCGCCGCGTCTCCAGCCGCCCGGCCGAGACGAGCCCCTCCCGGTGGTCGAGCACGGCCTGCCACAGCTCGTCGAGCCCGTCGCCGGTGACCGCGGAGCAGGTGAGCACCACCGGGGTGTCCTCCGGTCGCATGAGGTGCAGCGCCTGCCGCAGGTCGCGGGCGGCCACGCGGGCCTCCGGGGCGTGGTCGCCGTCGGCCTTGTTGATGGCCACCACGTCGGCCATCTCGAGGATGCCCCGCTTGATGCCCTGCAGCTGGTCACCGCCGCGGGCCAGACCGAGCAGCAGGAAGGTGTCCACCATGCCGGCCACGGCCACCTCGGACTGCCCCACGCCCACGGTCTCCACGACCACCACGTCGTAGCCCGCGGCCTCCAGCACGAGCATCGACTCGCGGGTGGCCCGGGCGACGCCGCCGAGGTGGTCGCCGGTGGGGCTGGGCCGCACGAACGCCTCGTCGCGGGCGGCCAGCGCCCCCATCCGGGTCCGGTCGCCCAGGATGGAGCCGCCGGTGCGGGCGCTGGAGGGGTCCACCGCCACCACGCCCACGCGGTGCCCGGCGTCGATGAGGCGCTGCCCCAGGGCGTCGATGGTGGTGGACTTGCCCGCCCCGGGGATGCCCGAGATGCCCACGCGCACGGCGCCCCCCGTGGCCGGCGCGATGCGGCGCAGCAGCTCCTTGGCCGGCTCGCGGCGGTCCGGCCGCATCGACTCCACCAGCGTGATGGCGCGCGCGACGGCCCGGCGGTT
>NZ_KV824589.1:0-2024 GCF_001816045.1 Kytococcus sp. HMSC28H12 | reverse complement strand
CGCTCAGGATGGTGCCCTGCTCGGGGGTGGCCACGGCCTGCCAGGCCGAAGCGTCCGCCCGGGCCAGGGCCCGCGCCAGCCCGGACCCGTCGAGCCCACCGGCGTCGTCGCCCGCGGCACCGCGCACCACCTCCTGGGCCGCTCCGGCGATGAGCTGGGCGAGGATGACGCCGCTGTTGCCCCGTGCCGCCCAGAGGATGGACCGCGCTAGCCCGTCGATGCTGGCGTGCACGTCCTGGGCGTCCCAGGCCGGCGCGGTGCGCAGGCCGGTGTCCACGGTGAGGAACATGTTGGTCCCGGTGTCGCCATCGGCCACCGGGAAGACGTTGACCGCGTCGAGGGCCGGCGCCGCCCGACGCAGTCCACCCCGCACGTTGAGCAGCCAGCGACGGGCGTCGGTGGCCGTGAGGCGACGACGCGGACCGGGTGCCATGGTGGGTCTCCTGGGCGAGCGAGGCGGGAGGCCTGCACGGGCGCTCCCGATGGACCCGCACATGGTCGCACCCGCCACCGACAACCGCCCCGGTTGGCCCCGACTGCGGTGGTCCGCTATGATTCTCCGGTTGCCCGTGACCTCCCGCATGCAGGATCCATCAGGATCCGGGCCCTGCGGAACCCCCGGTCGGGGCCCATTCGACCATCGATCACTCAGGAGAGAACCGTGGCTGCCACCTGCGACGTCTGCGGCAAGGGACCGAGCTTCGGTCACAACATCTCGCACTCCAACCGCCGCACCAAGCGCCGTTGGAGCCCGAACATCCAGCGCGTGCGCGCCCGCGTCGGCGAGAACCTCGCCACCGTGAAGCGCATCAACGCCTGCACCTCGTGCCTCAAGGCCGGCAAGGTCGTTCGCTGACCCACCGGTGAGCGCGGCCCCGCCGCACCTCGCACGACGCACACAGGGCGCCCCTCGGGGCGCCCTGTCGCGTACCCGGGCCGTCGCCCCCGCCCCCGGCGGACTGGTCCTCAGGCCCGGAAGTGGTCCCAGCCACCCTCCACCGGGCGCCCGTCGAGCGTGACCGCGGGACCGTCGGGCCCCTCCGCCTCCTCGCACCACGCGATGCGGTGCCACCCCTGGGGTAGCACCCCCCCGGCCGGGAAGGTGCCCAGCAGGCAGTGCTCCTCCCCGCCGGTCAGCACGGCCTCCCACGCCCCCTCCTCCCCGACCGCCGGGGCCAGCCGGTCCACCAGCGGCTGCAGCCCGGCCCGGTCCAGCACGAGCCGCACCCCACTGGCCGTCGCGATGCGGGCCCCGTCACGGGCCAGCCCGTCGGAGACGTCCATGAGCGAGGTCGCGCCGGCACCGGCGGCCACCTCCCCCGCCTCCGGGTCCGCCCACGGCGCCCGGTGGTGAGCCAGGCACTCCGCCGCCGCGCTGCCCGGCCCCTCGAGCACCCCCCGCTGCAACAGGGCCAGGCCGGCCCCGGACCGCCCCAACGGCCCCGACACGGCCACCTGGTCCCCCGCCCGCGCCCCCGAGCGCAGCACCGGTCGGCCGGCCACCCGCCCGAGCGCGGTGACGCTCACCATCCGCGTGCCCGGCGCGGCCGAGGAGAGGTCCCCGCCCACCACGGCCACCCCTGCGCGCCGCGCGGCCTCGCCCACACCGCGCGCCAGGTCCTCCACCCACCGCACGGGCGTCGCGGCGTCGGCCACCAGGGTGAGCACCATCCAGGTGCAGCGGCCCCCCATCGCGGTCACGTCCGCCAGGTTCTGCGCCACCGCCTTGGCCCCCACGTCCCGGGCGGTCGACCACTCGTCGAGCCAGTCGGCCCCCCGCACCATGGTGTCGGTGGTCACCACCGTGCCCGGTCCGGCCACCAGCACCGCCGCGTCGTCCCCGGGGCCGACCTCCACACCCGGGCCGGTGGTGGGTAGGTGCCGCCAGATCCGCGGCAGCAGCTCGTTCTCGGAGACGTCGGCAAGGGTCTGGACCACGCGGCGACGCTACCCTGTGCCGATGCTCCCCCACCCCTGCACCGTCCGCGCCCGGACCGCCCGCCGGCCCCTGCGGGCGGCGACCG
>NZ_KV824588.1:0-18182 GCF_001816045.1 Kytococcus sp. HMSC28H12 | reverse complement strand
CCCCGGCCGCGGCCGCCCTGCTGCGGCCCGAGCTGCCCGCCGCGGCCGACGAACTGGCCGCCGTGCCCACCGCCTCGATGGTGGTGGTGACCTTCGCGTTCCCCACCGCCGCGATGCCGCCCCTGGACCGCTCGGGCTTCCTCGTGCCCCCGGTGGACGGCCGCGCCATCAAGGCCTCCACCTTCCTCAGTGCCAAGTGGCCCGGTGTGGGCGACGACGAGGTCACCCTCGTGCGCGCCTCCCTGGGCCGGGCCGGGGACGACCTCTCCGACCGCACGGACGACGAGCTGGGCGCCCTGGCCCTGGCCGACGTGGCGCAGGCCGTCGCGGAGCACACCGGCGCCGACCTTCCCGCGCCGCTGGAGGTCCGGGTGCAGCGCTGGCCCGACGGCCTGCCCCAGTACGAGGTGGGGCACCTGGAGCGCATGGCCCGCGTGGCCGACGCCGTGGCCGCCGTGCCCGGCCTGGAGCTCGCCGGGTCGGTGTACGACGGGGTGGGCATCCCGGCCTGCATCGGTACCGCGAGGGCGGCCGCCGCCCGCCTCGTGGCCGGTGGGAGGATGGGCGCATGAGCAGCTCAGATCGCGTCAGCCCCGCCAAGGTCCGGGAGATCAACGAGTCCGTCCGCTACACGATGTGGTCGGTCTTCGAGGTGCCGGACGTCCTGCCCGCCGACCGCGTGGAGCAGATCGCCACCGAGGCCCAGGAGTTCCTCGACGGCCTGTCCGCCCAGGGCGTGGAGCTGCGCGGCACGTACGACATCGCCGGCATGCGCCCCGGTGCGGACTACCTCGTGTGGTGGCACGCGGAGTCCAACGACCAGCTGCAGGCCGCCTTCCGTGCCTTCCGCCGCACCGAGCTCGGCGCGCGCTCCCGCTGCACCTGGACCGCATCGGCCCTGCACCGCCCGGCGGAGTTCAACAAGTCCCACGTGCCGGCCTTCCTCGCCGGTGGTCGTGTACGCGAGTACCTGTGCCTGTACCCCTTCGTACGCGACCCGGAGTGGTACCTCATGGAGGCCGACGAGCGCCGCCGCATGCTCGTGGAGCACGGCATGAAGGCCCGTGACTACTCCGAGGTGCGCGCCAACACCATCCCCGCCTTCGGCCTGGCCGACTACGAGTGGGTGCTGGCCTTCGAGTCCGACGACCTGGGCCAGATCGTGGACCTCATGCGCACCATGCGCGAGACCGACGCGCGCCGCCACGTGACCCTGGAGACGCCCTTCCACACCGGCAAGCGCACCCCGCTGGCCGACATCGTGCGTGAGCTGCCGCACCACCCGGCCGTGCAGGCCGGCTGAGGCACCCACCGACCGACTGCACGACGACGGCCAGCTCCTTCACCGGAGCGGGCCGCCGTCGTCGTCGAGGGGAGCGTCAGTCCCGTCCGCCGCGGACGGTCTCGCCGCCGTCGTCGGGGGTGAAGGTCATGCACACGGAGTTGATGCAGTAGCGCGTGTCCGTGGGGGTGTCGAAGCCCTCGCCGGTGAACACGTGGCCCAGGTGGGAGCCGCACGCCGCGCACCGGGCCTCGATGCGGGGGCGGTTCGGCAGGGAGTTGTCCTTGAGGTACTCCACGCGGTCCTCGGCGAGCGGGGCGTAGAAGGCCGGCCAGCCGCAGTGCGCGTCGAACTTGGTGCTGCTGCGGAAGAGCTCGGTGCCGCACCCGCGGCAGGAGTAGACGCCCTCGCCCTCGAAGGACTCGAACTTCCCGGTGCCGGGTCGCTCGGTGCCGGACTGGCGCAGCACGGCGTACTCCTCGGCGGAGAGCTCCTCGCGCCACGCGGAGTCGTCGCGGCCCAGAGGGTACTTGGCGGAGTTGAGCAGGGGGATGTCCATGGGCAGATCCTCCCACCGCACGCTGCGCGCCACCCCCATCGGGTCGACGGGGGTGGCGCGCGGGTGAGTCAGCGCAGGGCGCGAGTGACTGGTCAGCGCAGAGCGCGACGGTCCACGCTGACCACCTGCGGGTCGTGGTCGCTCAGCTGGTCGTGGAAGTCGGCGTTGACGTGCACCACGTCGTGGCGGTAGGCCGTCACCGGACGCTTGCCCTGGAAGGCCGTGGTCATGCCCGGGGAGAGCAGCAGGTGGTCCAGCACCTGGCTGTTGCCCTGGTAGGTGTACGTGTACCGGTCGGCCGGGTGCAGCTCGCGCGGCAGGTCCCGCAGCGCCGTGGCACCCGAGCCCACGAGCGTGTCGGCCACGGGCGAGAACTCGAAGTCGTTCACGTCACCGGCCACGATGACGTTCGCCTGCGCGTCCTTGGCCAGCAGCGAGTCCACGAAGCCGCGCACCTCGCGGGCCTGCTCCATGCGCTGGGTCTCCGAGGAGCGCACCGGCTGCTGCCAGCGGCCGAAGATCGGGTCGTCACCGCCCTTGGAGCTGAAGTGCACGCCGATGACGAACACCGGGCGGCCCTGGAAGGAGTACTCGGCCACCACCGGCTTGCGGGAGTTCTCCCACGCGCTGCTCAGCGGGTTGATGCGGCCGGGCGAGGCCGAGAGCGCCGCCCAGCGGCCACGGGACTCCACGGTGGTGGCCGTGGTCGCGTCGCCGCCGGGGCGGTGCACGAACCTCAGGCCGTCCACGTCGGTGCGGTGCAGCATCACGTTGCGGATGTTGCCGCCCGGCTGGCCGCCGTCCTGACCGTCCTCGGGGTTCACCCAGCGGGCCTCGTAGCGGGGGCCGCCGGCGGCCTCGATGGCGGCGATGAGCTGGTCGGTGGTGGTGGAGGAGTCCACGGTGCCGTCGTTCTGCACGCCGTTGTCGTCCTGCACCTCCTCCAGGGCCACGATGTCGGGGGCGCCCAGGTGGTCCACCAGCTGGCGGGCCAGGCCGTCGAACTTGGCGGCGTCGTCGGTGGGGTCGAGGTTCTCCACGTTGAAGGTGGCCACCTCGAGGGCGTCCTTGCGGTTGGGCGCGGCCACGTCGCGGCTGAACGGGCTGGCCTGCACGGAGCCCAGCTCGGTCACCTTGAGCTTGAAGTTGGCGTACGAGTAGTCGAGCACGCCGGCGGTCAGGCCGTCGAAGCGCGCGCCGGTGTCCACCTGCGGCAGCCCCTCGGAGCCCAGCAGGTCGCCGGCCAGCTGCACGCGACGGGCGTTCGGCTGGCCGTAGCCGCCGTAGACCACGCCGCCGAAGACGCTGCGCTGCGCCCCGGCGTCGGCAGGCACCACGGGCACCTCGTCGAACGAGGCGGTGGGGCCCACCGCCTGCGCGTCGCGGACGCCCACGCGCATGCCCTCCAGCGCCTCGTAGGCATCGATGGCGTCGACCTGCGGCAGGAAGGGCACGCCGGCGTACTCCACCGAACCCGGGTCGCCGGACTCCACCGTCTGCGCGGGCACCTGCACGTCCTCGCCAAGCACCACCGGGGCGGGCACCTCGCTGGTGCCGGTCACGGTCACGGTGGGGTTGGTGAGCTGGGTGGTGGTGAGGTTGTCGTGGCCGCCGGAACCGCCGGGCCGGTACTCGGCCACCAGGCCGTCCACGAGCACCGCGTCGCCCACGGCCACCCGGGTCTTGCCGCGGGTGTACACGTACACGCCCTCGCTGGTGGCGTCGTCCTCGTCGGGGGTGGTCGACTGCATCCAGAAGCCGTTGCGGTCGGTGGTGGTCACCACGCCGGGAACGCCCCGCACGCCCTGGCCCTCCAGCGGGGAGCGGTGCGCGGTGCCCTGGATCTCGGCGATGGTGACGTCGCCCGGCTCGGGGTCCGGGTCGGGGTCCGGCACCGCGGAGCAGTCCACGGGGGCCTCGGTGCTGTTCTCCGGGGTGGGGGCGCCGGTGGTGAAGTCCGCGGCGTTGCTGTCGGTGTCGTGGCACGGCTGCGTGCGGGCCACCGAGGTGGTGTTGGAGGTGGCGCCGGCCGGCAGGCCCTCGGCGGCGTTCGCGCCGCCCCAGCCCAGCAGGTCCACCACGGAGCCGTCCGGGCCCACCAACTGCAGCTTGGCGCCGGAGGAGGACATCGGCACGGTGCCGGTGGCGTCCGGGGTGGGCAGCGGGGCCGCGGAGGTGTTGGACCCGGCGGCCTGCTGCACCAGGAACCGGGCGCCGGGGGCCACGGAGCCGGAGAGCTTCGTCACCTGGGCGGAGCTGCCGGTGGCGGAGCGGTACTCCAGGGTCCAGCCGGTGAGGTCGACGGCGTGGTCGCCACGGTTGAACAGCTCCACGAAGTCGTTGCGCAGCGGGGCGCCGGAGTTGCCGCCGCCGCCGTAGGCCTCGGAGATCACGAGGTCCTCCGAGACGGCGTGCGCGGGCGCGGTGGCCGCGCCGGCCAGGGAGGCGGCCGGCAGCAGGAGGGCCAGCGTCAGGGGCAGCGGGGTGCGGGTGAGGGGTCGCATGGTGCGTGGTCTCCCAGGTGGGGGAACAGGACGCTGCACCCTGACAGACCACGGTGTGCACAAGGTGCCGCCCACGTGGACGCCCGGTGAACGAGGCCGCAGCGCACGGACCGCCGTAGGCTCGCCGGTGTGCGGGCCCACCGCGCACCCCCTCGAGGCAGGAGCACGGCATGGCGAGCAAGGCCACCACCCTGGAGGTGCCCGGACCGGACGGCACGGTGCGGCAGGTGCGGGTCTCCAGCCCCGACCGCGTCATGTGCCCCGCCGGCGAGGCGCCCGGGGCGCTCGAGGTCACGAAGCTCGACCTCGCGGAGTACCTCGTGGCCGTCGGCGAACGCTTCCTGACCGCCAACGCCGACCGGCCGGTGACCCTGCAGCGTTTCCCCACCGGCATCACGGGGGAGGAGTTCTACTCCAAGAACCCGCCCAAGGGCGCCCCGGAGTACCTGCGCACCACGACCTGCACCTACCCCAGCGGGCGCTCGCACGAGCAGGTCGTCCTCGACGAGGTGGCCTCGGTGGTCTGGGCGGCGCAGATGTCCACGCTCACCGTCCACCCCTGGCCCGTGCGGACCACCGACCACTCCGGGGAGCTGCTCAACGACTGCCCGGACCAGGTACGCCTGGACCTCGACCCGATGCCGGGGCGCGGCTTCGGCGACGTCGTCACCATCGCCCGGGCGGCCCGCGAGCTCCTCGAGGAGGTGGGGCTCACCGCCTACGTGAAGACCTCCGGCAACCGGGGTCTGCACGTGTTCGCCCCCATCGCCCCGGAGCGGGAGTTCCTCGACGTGCGCCACGGTGTCATCGCGCTGGCCCGCGAGTTGGAGCGCCGCCTGCCGGAGCTGGTGACCACGCGCTGGTGGAAGGAGGAGCGGGGCGACAAGTGCTTCGTCGACTTCAACCAGCACTGCCGCGACCGCACGCTGGCCGGGGCGTGGAGCCCCCGTGCGCTGCCGGGTGCGCCGGTGTCGCTGCCGGTGGCGTGGGCCGCCCTCGATGCCGTGGTGCCCGGCGCGGTGAGCGTGCACACCGTGGCAGAGCACCTGGCCGAGCCCGACCCGTGGGCCGACATGCTCGAGCATCGCGGGGACTTCTCCCCGGTCATGGCGATGTGGGAGGCCGACCTCGAGCGCGGGCTGGGGGAGGAGCCGTTCCCGCCGGACCACCCGAAAATGCCGGGTGAGCCGCCCCGTGTGCAGCCGAGCCGGGCGCGGAAGGCCTGAGGCCGGCGGCCCTCAGTCGCGCGCGGCGCGGCGCTCCCGCGCGGTGCGCTCGGCGCGGGTGGCCAGCAGCCCGGTGGTGCCCAGCACCAGCAGCAGGGCCACGAAGGTCACCAGGGCCAGCGGCAGCCACCCCATGCCGTTGGCGCCCAGGAGGTACAGGCCGGCCCCCACCAGCAGGGCCACGAGCGACATCGCGCGCACGATGCCCTTGACCGGCACCGGCAGGGAGCCGGAGCGTCCCAGCATCAGCACGGCCACCACGGCCAGCAGCCCGGCGCACACGGCGCCCGGGATCCACGAGGTCGTCTCGCCGGCGGCGGTGAGCAGTGCGTGCATGGGTCCTCCCGAGGTGTTCGTGGCCGTGCGCTCCGGTGGGGACTCTCAGGAGTCCGCGGCCAGCACGGCGTCCAGATCGTAGCCGGAGGCCACGTCCACCTGCTCCAGCGTGCACTGCGCGGCGTCCTTGTCGTCGCGCCAGCGTAGGAAGCGCACCGCGTGGCGGAACCGGTGGCCCTCCAGCTGGTCGAAGGCCACCTCCACCACGCGCTCGGGGCGCAGCGGCACGTAGCTGGTGTCCTTGCCGGAGGTGAACCGGTTGCGCGCCCGCTCGGCGCTGGCCACCGACCCGTCGGCCTCACGCACCACCCAGGGCTGCAGCTCGGCCTCGAGCTCGGCCCGCCGCGCCGTGGTGAACGCCGAGGCCCCGCCCACCGGCACCAGCTGGTCACCCGACCACAGTCCCAGCAGCAGCGAGCCCACCCCGGTGCCGCTCTTGTGCACCCGGTAGCCCACCACCACGGCGTCGGCGGTGCGCTTGTGCTTCACCTTGAGCATGGTGCGCTTCCCCGGCTCGTAGGGGGTGTCGAGCCCCTTGGCCATGATCCCGTCGAGCCCCGCGCCCTCGAAGCGCGTGAACCAGTCGGCCGCCTCCCCGGGGTCGGTCGTCGCCCGGGTCAGGTGCACCCCGCCGGATGCCGGGAGCCCACCCACGAGCGCCGCCAGCCGCTCGCGTCGCTCGGCGAAGGGCCGCTCCAGAAGCGAGCCGCCCGCATCGGCCAGCAGGTCGAAGCAGATCACCTCGCCGGGGGTCTCGGCCGCCAGCCGCTCGATGCGGGAGGCCGCCGGGTGGATGCGCTGGGCCAGGGCGTCCCAGTCCAGCCGCTCGGCGCCGGGCTCCCCGCTGCGCACCACGAGCTCGCCGTCCACGATCGCCGGGGCCGGCACGGCACGCACCTTCTCCACCACCTCGGGGAAGTACCGCGCCAGGGACTTGCCGCTGCGCCCCAGCAGGTCCACCGCGTCGTCGCCCTCACCCACGGCCGTGGCGGGGTCGGTCGCGGCGCCGCGCACCACGAGCACGCGGAAGCCGTCCCACTTGGGCTCGTAGCTGCACCCACCGGGCAGGGCGTCGGCGGCAGGGACCTTCGCGGCGGCCTTGGCCAGCATCACGTCGGGGATCACGGGGGAGTCGGGCATGGCGCCAGTCTGGTGCACGCCGGCCCATCCACCCGTCTCCTCCGCCCCGCCCGTGGCAGGGTGCCTGTCATGTCCAGCCCCCGCTACGTGCTCGCCATCGACCAGGGCACCACCAGCACCCGCGCCATGCTCTTCGACCGCGACGGGCGCCCGGTGGCCACCGACCAGCTGGAGCACCGGCAGGTGCTGCCCCGCCCGGGGTGGGTGGAGCACGACCCGATGGAGATCTGGCGCACCACCCGGCAGGTGGTCGCCGGTGTGCTGGCGGCCGCGGACACCAGCGCCGCGCACCTGGCCGCCGTGGGCGTGACCAACCAGCGCGAGACCACCGTGGTGTGGGACCGCCGCACCGGCGAGCCGGTGTGCAACGCCCTGGTCTGGCAGGACACCCGCACCCGCTCGATGGTGGAGGAGCTCGCCGCCGAACCCGGCCCGGACGGCGAGCCGCTGGGGGAGGACCGCTTCCGTGAGGTGACCGGCCTGCCCCTGGCCACCTACTTCTCCGGGCCCAAGCTGCGCTGGGTGCTGCAGCACGTGGAGGGCGCCCGGGAGCGCGCCGAGGCCGGTGACCTGCTCTTCGGCACCGTGGACACCTGGTTGGTCTGGAACCTCACCGGCGGCGTGGACGGGGGAGTCCACGTCACCGACGTCACCAACGCCTCGCGCACCCTGCTCATGGACCTGCGCACCCTGGCCTGGGACGCCGACACCTGCGCGGCCCTGGGCATCCCGATGGCGATGCTGCCGCAGATCCGTTCCTCCTCGGAGGTCTACGGCCACGCCCACGAGCACACCGTGCTGGCGGGTGTCCCCATCGCCGGGGCGCTGGGCGACCAGCACGCCGCCACCCTGGGCCAGGCCTGCCTGGAGCCGGGCACGGCCAAGAACACCTACGGCACGGGCAACTTCCTGCTGCTCAACACCGGCAGCCAGCCGGTGCGCTCGCAGCACGGCCTGCTCACCACGCTGTGCTGGAAGCTGGGGGAGGCCGACCCGGTCTACGCCCTCGAGGGATCCATCGCCGTCACCGGCTCCCTGGTGCAGTGGCTGCGCGACAACCTCGGCCTCATCAGCAGCTCCGACGACGTGGAGACGCTCGCGGCCACCGTGGACGACAACGGCGGCGCCTACTTCGTGCCGGCCTTCTCCGGGTTGTTCGCCCCGCACTGGCGCGCCGACGCCCGGGGCGCGCTGGTCGGTCTCACCCGGTACGTCGACAAGGGGCACATCGCCCGGGCCGTGCTGGAGGCCACCGCCTTCCAGACCCGCGAGGTGGTGGACGCGATGCTGGCCGACGCCGCCGCGCTGGAGCTGGACGTCACCGAGCTGCGCGTGGACGGCGGCATGACCGTCAACGACATGCTCATGCAGTTCCAGGCCGACGTGCTCGACGTGCCCGTGGTGGTTCCCGAGGTGTCCGAGACCACCGCCCTAGGCGCGGCCTACGCGGCGGGTCTGGCGGTCGGGTTCTGGCGCGACACCGCCGAGCTGGCCGCCCACTGGCACGAGGCGCGCCGGTGGGAGCCGCAAATGGACCCCGCGGTGCGGGACCGCCACGTGCGCACCTGGGCCAAGGCCGTGCAGCGCACCCTGGACTGGGTGGAGGACGAGTGGGTTTGACCTGGGCAAAGGGGGGGGCGATAAGAATGCGGCGCGACAATCACCACACACGAAAGGACGGTCGCCCTGCGCACCTCATCTACCCTTCGATGGATCAGGATGGCCCTGCCCACAGCAGTTGCCGGGGCCGTTCTGGCAGCACCCAGTGCAAGTGCGGGTGACGGGAGTTGGTCCAGTTTCTGGCGTGGTGCGACCCTGCACCAGACCACCCGTGTGTGGAACGACGCAGCCAACTCCTCGGCGGGGACGGTCGTGTGGTCCAAGAACTGCAAGCGGCACTTCGACCGTGGTCAACAGCTGAACCCCCTGCCCAATGTCGTTCTCGGGCTGGACCGCAACGAGCCGTGGTACAAGAAGGACATCTTGATCCGGAACGTCACGCACTCGTGCGGCGGCTATCGAGAGTTCAACCACGGCTGGCAGCGCAAGGATGACTACATGGTTCGGTTGAACGGTTACCAGCACATCTCCTACCGCGAAGCCGTGGACTTCCAAGGAATCGGCGTCAAGTACTGAGGAGTCGAATTGGCTTCATCGTCCTTCGGGCTGGCGGGCGTCACCGTCCACCGCGGCGGCCTCTGGCGTGGCCGTCGACAGGCCGTTCTGGAGAACCTGACATGGATGGTGCCCGACGTTCGTCGCACCGTCCTCCTGGGGGCGAACGGAGCTGGGAAGACCACGCTCGTCGAGACGCTCGCTGGCCTGCGAAGGCCCAGCACCGGACGGGTGCACCGCTCGGGTCAGGCGGCCTTCGTCGCGCAGTACTCCGGTCGTTTCCGAGGCCTGCGCGTGGCCGAGCAGGTGGCCTACTCGGCCTGGTTGGCCGGGCGAGACCGGGCGGCGTTGCCGCGTGAGGTGGACCGCGCACTGGCCCTGACCGACCTCGGCGGGTTACGTGACCGACCGGTGATGCAGCTGTCGGGTGGTGAGGCCCGTCGCCTCGCGCTGGCCGAAGGACTGGCCGCCCCTGGTGAGCTGGTCATCCTGGACGAGCCCACCGCGGGTCTCGACCCGTTGCAGCGGGCCCTCTTCCATCAGGCGGTGGACCGCGTCGACCGCCCGGTCCTCGTCACCACGCATCTCGTGGAGGACCTGGCCGACGAGGCCGACCACGTCACCCTGCTCGATGCCGGCCAGGTGGTGTTCGATGGGTCACCGGCGGACTTCGTCCGCGTGGACGGCCAGACCCTGTCACCGCAGGCCGCATTCTCAGTGCGGGTTCAGCGAGCCTGGGGGTTGGAATGGGTGTGCTGAGACCGTCTACGCTGATGCGTCTGACCGCCTGGCCGCTCGTTCTCCTGCTCGCCGGGGGACTGCTGGCCTACCACTTGTGGATGGTCGGGGTGGAAACGGTCCATCCCCTCACGAATGCCCTTGACGCCCACGGGGGGTCGGTGCTCGTGCTGCCGGTCGTGGCCGCCGGGGCCACCGTCGTCGCGGCTCGTCTGGTTGAGGGTGAAGTCTTCAGGAGGCGCCTCGCGCCCCTCAAGGAGCTGGCGCTCTGGGCGGTCGCCGTGCTGCCTGTCGCGAGCGTCGGAGCAGTCGTGCTGCTCGAGGGTGCCTGGGTCCAGATGCTGCGGGCTGGCCACCTGGCTGGCATCGCCGGGTGGCTGGCCGCGGCCATGGTTCTCAGTCCGCTGGCCGCGGCCTCGTGGGGAGCCCTGGCCGGGCGCACCCTGCCCTTGTACGTGGCCCTGCCCACCAGCATCGTGGTCGCCTATCTCGCCCTGGGGGCCTTCGCCTCCATGGAGAACGGCCCTGCTCGGCTCATGATGGCGCCTCCAGTCGCCTGCTGTGTCAGCCAGACGGAACCCACAGCGGGTGCCTCGACTGCCTACCTCCTGACCGTGGCCGCCATGGTGCTCCTGCTGGCGGCCGCGTGGTGGGCCCTCCAGCGACCGGTCGTCTCGACAGCTCTCCTTCTGGCGGCACTGTTGACCGCTCTGGCGGGGTGGCAGGCTGCTCGAACCAGCCCTGTACATGGTCTGCGCCTTCGTCCCGCGGTCGCTGGTTGTCAGGCTGTGGCGTCGGGCGGACTCGACCGAGCAGTGGAACTCTGCCTCTGGCCGGAGAACGAGGACCGTCGCGCAGAGATCGCCGGCGAGGTCGAGCGGCTCGCGGCCGTCGCGGGGGAGAACGGTATCTCCTTCCCGCGTCGCTTCACCGAATACCCGGACTCACAGGGGCGACTCCTGCCCCTCGACGCTGCCGACCACCAGAGCTGGGCCAGGACCCTGCTGTTCTCCGTGGCCGAGGCACCCCGGTGCGGTCCGGATCAGGTCCTGCCGGAGGGTGACGGCCAGGCCACCGCTGCTTCCGCTCCCCCCGATGCCGCACCTTCGGCTTCCGCGTCCGACGTGGACGCAGCTGCCGTGGAGTGGTGGGAGAAGGCGCTGGGAGAGCGTCCGGACCTCTCGCCACGGGCTCGGGCCATCCTCGGGGAGTCTCCCGCAGCACAGCTGAAGACGCTGCGGGAGCACTCGGAGCAGTCGTGTTGAGGGGCCCGGTCTCCTGGTTCCTTCGGCAGCGCCTCACGGGAGCCTCCGCGGCCCTGTGGGCGGCCGGACTGCTCACGACGGTGTGGGTGGGCTCCCGAGACCTTCCGATCCCACGCCTGGCCCCGGGTCTCGTCCAGTACGCGGAGTTCCTGCCGAGCCTCGCGGCGGCGGGCATCGTGGCGAGCATGGTGGCGCCGCGCCATCGCATCCCCGAGGTGCGTTCGCTTCGTGGGGTGGCCGCGTGGGAACGCATGGGGCTGGCGGGGGCCCTCGTGCTGACCTGCGCCGTGTGGGTCGTGGCCGCCGTGGTCGGGACGGAGTCGACCCTCCTGGTCGTGGCCAGCCGTGACCTCCTGGGGTACACGGGGATCGGTCTGGTCTGCCGGGGGCTCGGGTGGGGCCCGTACGCACCGGCTGTCTGTGTGCTGGTCGCAGCTGCCGCGACGGTGCTGGGGTACCCCGGGCAGTGGTTGTTGCACTGGCCCTTGGAGCCGGTCGAGTCGTGGCCGGCAGCCTCTATCGCCGTCACCCTGCTCTGCGCGGGCTGGTGGGTGGGAACCGGCCCCCGCCCGATGTACTCCGACGCGACGCGCTGACATGGGGGGCACGCGAGTGGCTGCTCAGGGCAGGGGATCCGCGAGCCGGACGGACGCGCCCACCTGCTGGCTGCCCCCACCCTGACGGCCGAGAACAACTAGGATCCCGGCATGGCTCTGACGACCGCCGTGTGGCGACGCATCGGGGCGGTGACCGGCTGGGTGGTCGGCAGCGCCGCCGCGCTGACCGGGGCCGCCGTGGTGGGGACGGCGGTCTACTTCGGTCGGCGGGTGCTCACCCCCGATGCGGTGCACCCGGACGACTGCGAGCTGCTCGCCGTGGACCTGCACGCCCGCACGGTGACCTTGGCCGCCAACGGCCTCACCCTGCAGCCCGGCCGCTACGGCCTGTGGACCACGGGCGGCGACCGGCACCTGCGCTTCAGCGACGTGGTCGAGCACCACGAGGAGTCCGGCCGCGTGGTGCGCCGTCTCGACGCCGTGGACGGCCCCGCCCCGGAGCCGGGCCCGGCGCGCCTCAACCCCTACTACTTCCCGCGCGACCCGCGGCAGGCCCTGGGCCTGCCCGCCCGCGACCTGTCGCTGCACTCCGACATCGGCGAGATCCCCTGCTGGCAGGTGCTCCCCGACGGCGTGGCCGACGGTCCGGCGCTGCAGCACGACCGGTGGATGGTCACCGTGCACGGCCGGGCCGCCCGGCGTGAGGAGGGCTTCCGTGCCGTGGCCCCCTTCCGCGAGGAGGGCTGGGCCTGCCTGGTGCCGGCCTACCGCAACGACAGCGAGGCCCCGCGCAGCGCCGACGGCCGGTACAACCTCGGCCTCACCGAGTGGCGTGACGTCGAGGCCGCGCTGGAGTACGCCGTCGCCCACGGGGCGCGCGAGCTGGCCCTGGTGGGCTACTCCATGGGCGGGGCGATCGTGCTGCAGACGCTGGTGCGCTCGCGCTTCGCCGACCGCGTCACCTGCGTGGTGCTCGACGCCCCGGTGGTGGACTGGGGCAAGGTGCTGGCCCACGCCGCGGTGCGGGCCAAGGTGCCGGCCGCGGTGGAGCAGCTGGCCCGCCACCTCATGGGACGCCACGAGGCGAAGTTCCTGTTCGCCATCACCGAGCCGCGTGACCTGGCGCAGATGAACTGGCTCGACCGAGCCGCCGAGCTGCGCCACCGCATGCTGGTGATCCACTCGGTGGTCGACGAGGTGGTGCCGGTGGGCACCTCCCGCGAGCTGGCGGCCATGCGGCCGGACCTGGTGACGTTGGCCGAGTGGCCGGCCGGCATGCACTGCCGCGAGTGGAACACCGACCCGCAGCGTTGGGAGCAGGTCGTGCAGCGCTTCGTCCAGCGCCGCGCCGCCCCCGACGTGCCCTGACCCCGGGAACCGGCTGGTCCGGCGCCCCGGGGCCTGCCGCGTGGGGTGCTGGATGGCAGAGTTGGCCCCATGGCCAAGAGGAAGAACGAGGTCCCCGGACCCTCCGAGAAGCAGCTGGCGAAGGCTGCCGGGCAGATCCAGGACGGCGCCACGCCGTTCAGCGACGCCCTGCGCGCGGAGCGTGGTTTCCGCCTGTCCGAGCTGGACCCCCGCTCGACGCCGGCCTTCGAGGGCGACAAGGTGCAGGGCAAGCTGGCGATGATGGCCGCCGACGCCGAGGTGGACGAGCTCCAGGAGCGTCTGTGGGCCAACGGGACCCGCGGTGACAAGCGTCGCCTGCTCGTGGTGGTGCAGGGCATGGACACCTCCGGCAAGGGCGGTGTGATGCGCCACGTCATCGGGGCCATGGACCCGCAGGGCACCCGCATCGCGTCCTTCAAGAAGCCCACGGCCGAGGAGCTGCGGCACGACTTCCTGTGGCGCATCCGCCAGCAGGTTCCCGAGCCCGGTGAGATCGGTGTGTTCGACCGCTCCCACTACGAGGACGTCCTCGTGGTCCGCGTGCACGACCTCGTGCCGCCGGCCGAGTGGCAGAAGCGCTACGCCCTCATCAACGCCTTCGAGCGCCAGCTGGCCGCCCGGGGCGTGACCATGGTGAAGGTGATGCTGCACGTCTCGCCCGAGGAGCAGGCCGAGCGACTGCTCGACCGCCTCGAGCGCCCGGACAAGCACTGGAAGTTCAACCCCGGAGACCTCGAGGAGCGCGATCACTGGGCGGACTACCAGAAGGCCTACCAGGTGATGCTGACGCGCACCTCCACCAAGGGTGCGCCCTGGTACGTGGTGCCGGCCGACCGCAAGTGGTACGCCCGCCTGGCGGTGCAGCAGCTGGTGCTGGAGCATCTGCGTGGCCTGGACCTCCAGTGGCCGGAGGCGGACTTCGACGTCGAGGCCAGCACGGCCCGCCTGCGCTCCCAGCGGGGGCTGGCCCCCGAGGAGGGGGCTGAGCAGGACGCCGCCGAGGTGTCGGAGGCACCCGCTCCCGGCACGGACCGGGGCGCCCAGTCCGAGACGCTGCCCTTCGGCAGCGCGGACGCCCCGGGAGTGACCGAGGTGGCCATGGCCCGTCCGACCCCGGCGAAGAAGGAGGACGAGCCCAAGAAGGCCAAGAAGTCCGGCGACAAGAAGGCCGCGAAGGCCGAGAAGCCGAAGAAGGCCAAGAAGGCCGCGAAGGCCGGCGACAAGCCAGCCGAGAAGCCGGCCAAGAAGGCCAAGAAGTCCGGCGACAAGAAGGCCGCGAAGGCCGAGAAGCCGAAGAAGGCCAAGAGCACCAAGAAGTCCACGAGGTCGACGAAGAAGGGATCCTGACCCCGATGGTGAACCCCACTGACGTCCCCACCCTGACACTCAACAACGGCGTCGAGATCCCGCAGGTCGGGTTCGGCACCTTCAAGGTCGACCCCAAGGGTGCCCAACGCGCCGTCGAGGCCGCTCTGGAGGCCGGGTACCGCCACATCGACACCGCCGCGGTGTACGGCAACGAGGAGGGCGTGGGCGCGGCCATCGCGGCCTCCGGCATCGCCCGCGACGAGCTCTTCGTGACCACCAAGCTCCGCAACGGCGAGCAGCGCAAGGATCTCGTGCACCCGGCGTTCGAGGAGTCCCTGCGCAAGCTGGGCCTGGACCACGTGGACCTCTACCTGGTCCACTGGCCGGCCCCGGGGCTGGGCACCTACCGCGAGGCGTGGACCGAGCTCGAGGGCATCTACCGCGAGGGCGGCGCCCGTGCCATCGGCGTGTCCAACTTCCTGCCCGATCACCTGCACTCGGTGCTCGAGGTGGCCGAGGTGGTGCCGGCGGTCAACCAGGTGGAGTTGCACCCCAGCTTCCAGCAGCCCGAGACCCAGCAGGCCAGCCTCGAGAAGGGACTGGCCGTCGAGGCCTACGCCCCCATCGGTCAGGGTGCCGACCTCGAGCTGCCGGCCGTCACCCGCATCGCCGAGGCCAAGGGCGTCACGCCGGCCCAGGTGGTGCTGCGCTGGCACCTGCAGTCCGGCCGCGTGGTGATCCCCAAGTCGGTCACCCCGGAGCGCATCGCGAGCAACATCGACCTGTTCGGCTTCGAGTTCTCCGAGGAGGAGATGACCGACCTCACCGCCCAGGACACGCCCGAGCGCATGTTCCCGGACCCGGCCACCGCCGACTTCACGATGCTGGACTGAGCATGACCACCCGCCCCCGCCTGGAGCAGGGGTACGCCGCGGCCGTCCCGGAGCTCTCGCTCCCGTGGGCGGCCGCGCCCGTCCCCGAACCGACCCTGCTCGCCCTCGACGAGCAGCTGGCAGCCTCCCTCGGCCTCGATGCCGGGTGGCTCCGCTCACCCGAGGGGCTGCGTTTTCTCTGCGGGGACGTCTCGGCGCTGCCCGAGGCGCCGCCCACCGTCGCCCAGGCCTACGCCGGCCACCAGTTCGGCGGGTTCTCGCCGCTGCTGGGCGACGGGCGGGCCCTGCTGCTCGGTGAGCTGGTGGACCCGGCCGGGCGCCGCTGGGACCTCCACCTCAAGGGCTCGGGGCGCACCCCCTTCGCCCGCGGGGGAGACGGGAAGGCGGCCGTGGGCCCGATGCTTCGCGAGCACCTGTTCTCCACCTTCGCGCACGCGGTGGGTATCCCGACCACGCGCTCCCTGGCGGTGGTGGGTACGGGCGAGCAGGTGCAGCGCGAGACCCTGCTCCCCGGGGCGATCCTGGTGCGCGTGGCGGCCAGCCACCTGCGGGTGGGCACGGTGCAGCACGCGGCGGCCTCCCACGACCGCGACGTGCTCGAGCGCCTCGTCTCCCACGCGCTGGACCGCCACCACCCGGCTGCGCGGGACGCGGCCCGGGCGGCGGGGGAGCCGGACGGCCTCACGCTGCTGCGGGCCGTGGCCGACGCCCAGGCCGACCTCGTGGCCCGCTGGATGGGCGTGGGCCTCGTCCACGGGGTCATGAACACCGACAACATGACCCTCTCGGGCGAGACGATCGACTACGGCCCCGTCGCGATGCTCGAGGCCCACGACCCGCAGGCGGTGTTCAGCAGCATCGACCACCAGGGGCGCTACGCCTACGGCAACCAGCCGGCCGTGGCGCAGTGGAACCTGGCCCGTCTGGCCGAGGCGCTGCTGCCGCTGGTGGACGCCGATCCCGACCGTGCCGTGGAGCGGGCCACCGAGGTCGTGGTGGGCTTCGCGGACACCTACCGCCGCGCCCACACCGCGGTGTTCTCCGCCAAGCTCGGCCTGCCGGAGCCGGACGCCCAGGCGGTGGGGGAGTTCCTGGACCGCCTGACCGCCGAGCGGGCGGACCACACGGGAGCGTTCGCGTCCCTGGCCGACGAGGCCGAGGCCGCGGGGGAGACCGACCGTGCCGCCCGCCTCCGTGCGGCCAACCCCGTGTACGTGCCCCGCAACCACGTGGTGGAGGAGGCCCTGGCCGCGGCCGCCGACGGCGACCTCGCGCCCGTGGAGCGGCTCACCGCCGCGTTGCGGGAGCCCTTCGCACGCCGCCCGGGCCTGGAGGACCTGGAGCGGCCCGCCCCGCCCGGCGCGCCCCCGCACGTCACCTTCTGCGGCACCTGACGCCCCGGGCACACAGAACGGGAGGAGACCGTCGTGCGGTCTCCTCCCGTTCCCGGACCGACGGCGCCTCTCCCGCTACAGTGACGACGCCGTCGGTGGTCTGTGTCAGGGCGTGATGAGCCCCTGGGTGCGGCTGGCCCCCTCGAACCGCGCCGCGACGTCCTGCCAGTTCACGACCTCCCACCACGCCTTGACGTAGTCGGGCTTGACGTTGCGGTACTGCAGGTAGAACGCGTGCTCCCACATGTCGATCATGAGCAGCGGCACCTGGCCGGTCGGCAGGTTGCCCTGGTGGTCATACAGCTGGCAGATGTAGGGGCGCTGGCCGAGGGTGTCCCAGGCGAGGATCGACCAGCCCGATCCCTGGATGCCCAGGGCGCTGGCGGTGAACTGCTCGCGGAAGGCGTCGAAGCCACCAAAGTGGGTGTCCAGGGCGGTCTTCAGGGCGCCCTCGGGTTCGCCGCCGCCATCGGGGGACATGTTGTTCCAGAACACCGTGTGGTTGAGGTGGCCACCCAGGTTGAAGGCGAGGTTCTTCTCCAGCATGTTCACCGTGGAGAAGTCGCGCTGCACGCGGGACTCGGACAGCTTGTCCATGGCCGTGTTGGCGCCGTCCACGTACGCCTTGTGGTGCTTGGAGTGGTGCAGCTCCATGATCTCGGCGTTGATGTGCGGGGCCAGTTCGCCGTAGTCGTACGGCATGTCGGGCAGGGTGTACTGGTCCATCGCAGCCTCCTCGTCGGTGGTTCGTCAGGTGAGACGGTGTCTCAGGAAGAGAGTGTGCCACGTCGCCCGCGGGACGGGCAGGGGGGTGGCGCAGACTGGTGCCATGACCCCCGATCCCGTAGTGCTGCAGCACGCCGAGGACGCCCTGCGCGCGCAGGGCGTGCGCGTCACCAAGCCTCGCCGTGAGGTGCTCGCCCTCCTCGCGGCGGTGGCGGACCTCCCCACGGCCGACGAGATGCTCGAACGTCTCGACCCGGCCGCCGGGGCCACGCGCGCCACGCTCTACCGCACCCTGCAGGTCGGCGTGGAGGTCGGCGTCGTCTGTCACGTGCACACCGGGCACACGCCCACGCGCTACCACCTGAGCGCCCCCGACGCCGAGGAGCACGTCCACCTGTTCTGCGTGGAGTGCCAGCGCCTCGTCACGGCGCCGCGGTCCCTCCTGGGCGGGGCAGAGGAGCAGCTCGGCCGGGAGGGCTTCCTGCTGGACCCCTCGCACCTGGCCCTGTCCGGACGCTGCCGTCGCTGCGCCGCCGGCAGCTGAGGGGGAGGGGAGGGGTGCTGACCCCCGCGAGGTGGAGCGGGCTTCCCGGCGTGCGGGCGCTCGGCTCCACTGCGATGCCGGGCCGACCCGGAACCGGCTCCCACCCGCACCGCACGCTCCCGGAACGTGGACATGAGAAGGGCCCGCACCCTGATGGGTGCGGGCCCTTCTCGATGGAGCGGACAACCGGGCTCGAACCGGCGACC
>NZ_KV824587.1:0-646 GCF_001816045.1 Kytococcus sp. HMSC28H12 | reverse complement strand
TGACACCCACCACACCGGCCCCATGCCCACCCCGACCGAGCCTCCTAGCATGGCCGCCATGCACCGCATTGCGCTCACCGGGGGAATCGCCGCCGGAAAGTCCACCGTCGCCCGCCGCCTCGCGGAGCTGGGCGCGGTCGTCATCGACTCCGACCGGCTGAGCCGCGAGGTCGTCGAGCCGGGCACGCCGGGGCTCGCCGAGGTCACCGCCCGCTTCGGCGAGTCCGTCCTGGCCCCCGACGGCTCCCTGGATCGTCCCGCCCTGGGCGCCGTCGTCTTCTCCGACGACGCCGCCCGCCGCGACCTCGAGGCGATCATCCACCCCCGCGTCCGCGCCCGCGCCGCCGAGCTCGAGGCGCAGGCCCCCGCCGGCACCCCAGTGGTGCACGACATCCCGCTCCTCGTGGAGACCGGTCAGGCGGACGACTTCGACCTCGTCCTCGTCGTGGAGACACCCCAGGAGCTGCGCGTCGAGCGCATGGTCCGCGACCGCGGCATGACTCCCGAGGAGGCCCGCTCCCGCATCGCCGCCCAGGCCACCGACGCCCAGCGCCGCGCCGTCGCCGACGTGCTCCTGGACAACTCCGGTGACCGGGCCGCCCTCCTGGGCCAGGTGGACCGCGCCTGGTCCGAGCGCGTGCTGCCG
>NZ_KV824586.1:0-4966 GCF_001816045.1 Kytococcus sp. HMSC28H12 | reverse complement strand
GGATCAGGCCGGGGAGCGTGAGGCCGCCGCCGCGGGGGCCGCAGCCTGAGGGGCCGGTGCAGGGCGGGCCGGTGGGACCGGTCGGGGTGGCCGCGGGGGCGCCCCGACCGGGGTCCGTCCTCGGCCCGTCACGGCCTAGACTCACCTGCCATGGCGGAGTTCATCTACACCATGTCCAGGGCCCGCAAGGCCGTCGGCGACAAGGTCATCCTCGACGACGTGACCATGTCCTTCTACCCGGGCGCCAAGATCGGCGTCGTCGGCCCCAACGGTGCCGGCAAGTCGACCATCCTCAAGATCATGGCCGGGCTCGACCAGCCCTCCAACGGCGAGGCCCGGCTGACCCCCGGCTACACCGTCGGCATCCTGCTGCAGGAGCCGCCGCTGGACGAGTCCAAGACGGTCCGGCAGAACGTCGAGGAGGGCATGGGCCAGATCAAGGCCGATCTCGACCGCTACAACGAGATCTCCGCCGAGATGGCCGACCCGGACGCGGACTTCGACGCGCTCATGGAGGAGATGGGCAAGCTCCAGGAGAAGATCGACGCCGCCGACGCATGGGACCTCGACTCCCAGCTGGAGCAGGCCATGGACGCCCTGCGCTGCCCGCCGGCCGACGAGCCGGTGACCCACCTCTCCGGTGGTGAGCGCCGCCGCGTGGCCCTGTGCAAGCTGCTGCTCAGCAAGCCCGACCTGCTGCTGCTCGACGAGCCCACCAACCACCTCGACGCCGAGAGCGTGCAGTGGCTCGAGCAGCACCTGGCCGAGTACGAGGGCGCCGTCCTGGCCGTCACCCACGACCGCTACTTCCTCGACAACGTGGCCCAGTGGATCTGCGAGGTCGACCGCGGCCGCCTGTACCCCTACGAGGGCAACTACTCCACCTACCTGGAGAAGAAGCAGGAGCGCCTGGCCGTCCAGGGCAAGAAGGACGCCAAGCTCAAGAAGCGCCTCGCCGAGGAGCTCGAGTGGGTGCGCTCCAACGCCAAGGGCCGCCAGACCAAGTCCAAGTCGCGTCTGGCCCGCTACGAGGAGATGGCCGCGGAGGCCGAGAAGATGCGGACGCTGGACTTCGAGGAGATCCAGATCCCGCCGGGCCCGCGCCTGGGTTCCACCGTCATCGAGGTGGAGAACCTGTCCAAGGGCTTCGGGGACCGCACCCTCATCAAGGACCTCAGCTTCAGCCTGCCGCGCAACGGCATCGTGGGCGTCATCGGCCCCAACGGCGTGGGCAAGACCACGCTGTTCAAGACCATCGTGGGCTTCGAGGAGCCGGACTCCGGCACCGTGAAGGTCGGCGAGACGGTCAAGGTGAGCTATGTCGACCAGGGCCGCGAGAACATCGACCCGGAGAAGACCCTGTGGGAGGTCGTCTCCGACGGGCTCGACCACATCAAGGTCGGCCAGGTGGAGATCCCCAGCCGCGCGTACGTCTCGCAGTTCGGCTTCAAGGGCCCGGACCAGCAGAAGAAGGCCGGCGTGCTCTCCGGTGGTGAGCGCAACCGCCTCAACCTGGCCCTCACCCTCAAGGCCGGCGGCAACCTGCTGCTGCTCGACGAGCCCACCAACGACCTCGACGTCGAGACCCTGGGCTCGTTGGAGAACGCCCTGCTGGAGTTCCCCGGCTGCGCCGTGGTCATCAGCCACGACCGCTGGTTCCTGGACCGCGTGGCCACGCACATCCTCGCCTACGAGGGCACCGAGGAGGAGCCGGCCAACTGGTACTGGTTCGAGGGCAACTTCGAGTCCTACGAGAAGAACAAGGTCGACCGTCTGGGCGAGGAGGCCGCGCGTCCGCACCGCGTGACCCACCGTCGCCTCACGCGTGACTGAGTGAGCCGTTCCCGGCGCCGACGCCCATCCCCCCTGCCACCGCGGGAGGGGGTGGGCGTCGCCCGTGTCCGCATCCCGCCGGGTGGTCCGTGGGCCACGGTGGCCGAGGCGCTCGCGGAGGTGACAGGGCAGCCGGGGCTCGTGGCCGCCGGCATCGCGGCCGGGGAGGTGGTGGTCGACGACGGTGTGCCCGGCTCCCGGGGCCTGGTGGCCGACGAGACCACCGCGTACCTCCCCACCGGTCCCCGGCGCCGGGTGGCGTGGCTGTACCGCCCGCACCCCGTCGAGCCCGAGGTGCCCGGTGGGCTGCCGGTGCTGCAGCAGGACGAGCACTGGGTGGCCGTGGACAAGCCGCCCTTCCTGGCCACCATCCCGCGCGGGGTGCACGTGCAGCAGACCGTGGTGGCCCGGCTGCAGCAGACCCACCCCGATGCGGTGCCGGTGCACCGGCTGGACCGTCTCACCTCCGGGGTGCTGTTGTGCGCGCGGACGCCGGGGGCCCGGGCGCCCCTGCAGCAGCTGTTCGAGCGCCGTGAGGTGGCCAAGACCTACGAGGCGGTGGTGTCCCTGCCCTCCGACGAGGCCGCGGCCGGCGCGGGGGAGCGGCCCCCGTGGCCGGTGGCGCCGGGTACCGAGGGTCTGGGTCTCGCGCAACGTGTGGAGCGGGCCCTCGGCGTGCAGCGCCACCGCCTGGTGAAGCGGCGCGGCAGCCACCAGGTGGCCGTGGTGTCGGGCCCGCCCGACGCGGAGACCCGCATCGAGGCCGTGGAGGTGGACGAGGCCGCCGGGCGGGCGGCGCTGCGCCTCCACCCGCGCACCGGGCGCACCCACCAGCTGCGCGTCCAACTGGCGCACTTGGGCCTGCCCATCGTGGGCGACCCGCTCTACCCGGTGCAGACCGAGCAGGTGACGGGGGACTTCACGACCCCGCTGCAGCTGCTGGCCCGTGAACTGGCCTGGACCGACCCGTGGACGGGGGCCCGACGCACGGCGGCCTCGCCGCGGACGCTGCCGCTGCGAGGCCACCCGGAGGTCCCGGGGGAGGGCTGAGGCTCAGTCCTCCTTGATGCGCACCATGCCCTCCTGGGCCACCGAGGCCATGAGCGTGCCGTCGGCGTGGAACAGGCGCCCCACGCCGAGCCCGCGGCCGGACTGGGCCGAGGGGGAGGCCTGCGTGTACAGCATCCAGCCGTCCAGGCGCGGGCGGCGGTGGAACCACATCACGTGGTCGAGGCTGGCCGGGCGCAGGCGGCGGTCGGTCCACGGGATGCCGTGGCAGCGCAGCACGGGCTCCAGCAGCGTGTAGTCCGAGAGGTAGGCGCTCGCGGCGGCGTGGAGCAGCGGATCGGTGGGCAGCGCGCCGGTGAGGCGCACCCACACGCTCTGGTGGTCGGCGCGGGCGAAGTCCGGGCCGTAGAGCGGGCCGTCCACCCAGCGCATGTCCACCGGGCGGCCCCGGGTGAGGAAGGCCGCGCGCGGGTCGTCGACGCCGGCCAGCAGCTCGGCGATGGAGGGCAGCTCCTCGGGGGCGGGAACGTCCGGCATCGGCTCCTGGTGGTCCAGGCCGTCGGCCGGGTCCTGGAAGGACGTGGTCATGGAGAGCACCACCCGGTCGTCCTGGTAGGCGGCCACGCGGCGAGCGGAGAAGGAGCGGCCGTCGCGGAGGCGCTCCACCTCGAAGCGGATCTCCCGGGTGGAGTCGGCCGGGCGCAGGAAGTAGGCGTGCAGGGAGTGGATGCGGCGCTCGTCCAGGCCGTCCATGGTGCGGCCGGCGGCCATGACGCACTGCGCCAGCACCTGCCCGCCGAACGCGCGCCCCTGGGGCTGCGGCTGGCTCTGGCCGATGAAGGTGTTGGCCCCCAGGGCCTGCACGTCGAGCACCTCCAGCAGCTGCGCGAAGGGGTCCTCGGGCAGGTGCACGGTCTGGCGGTGGCCCATGCTCGACCCCATCGGGGCCGGCGGCTCGCTCCCGGTGGTGGGGGTGGACTCGTCTCGGGGCGGGGTGTTCTGGGACGTCACGGGGCCACTCAACCACGCCTCGCCGGCCCCACCCGGGCGCCGCGCTGTCGCGCCCGGGTGGAACGATGGCGCGCATGACCACCCACAGCAACGCCCCGGGACGCCCCACCGCGGGCAACCTCACCACGCACGCCTCCACCACCGCCGGCCCGCGCCCCTACCGCCTCAACGTGCCGCTGCGCTGGTCGGACATGGACGCCTACGGGCACGTCAACAACGTGACCTTCCTGCAGCTGCTGGAGGACGCCCGCGTGCAGGGCATGCACGAGTGGTTCGAGGGCTCCAGCCCGCTGTCCACGGGGCTGCTCGTGGCCTCGCACAAGGTGGAGTACCTGCGGCCGGTGGAGTTCCGGTACGCCCCGGTGGTGGTGGACATGTGGATCGGCAGCCTGTCCGGCGGCAGCTTCTCGGTGGAGTACGAGCTGAGCGAGCACCCGCTGGCCGGCGGGGAGGTGCCCGTGTCGCTCGACGCCCCGGTGCCCACGGACGCCGACCTGACGGTGGCGCTGCGGGCGAGCACCGCCATCGTCACCTACGACTTCGAGGCCGCCCGCCCGCGCCGCCTCACCGCCACCGAGCGCGAGGTGCTGGAACGCTTCGTGGCCGAGCCCGTGGCCTTCCGCCGATGACGGGCGGCGCGCCGGGCACGACGCCGGGCACCACGACCGGCGGGGGGCAGCCGGTGCTCACCCTGGCCGCCGACGACCTGGCGGACCTCGCCTCGTTCACCGCCCGCGCCAAGCACCTGGACGCCGCCGGCGCCATGCGGCTGCAGCTGCGCGACGGCGTGCTGGCCTCCTGGGTGTGCGTGGTGCCCGGGGCCGGTCTGCTGCAGGAGGGCACCGTGCTGGGCATGCGCGCCGTCCCGGCCGCCTGCCCGGTGGACGTGGACGTGGTGGTGCCGCTGGCTGCGGTGACCGATCGCCTGGCCGCCCGCTCGGCATCGACCACCACGCTGCCCGTGCCGCCGAGCGAGGTGGCCGCCCCGTGGGCCGCGGCCTCCCCGCCGATGACGGGCTGGGAGCCCGTGGTGCGCGTGGACACCGCGGACCTCGCCGAGCTCACGCGCACCGGGGTGCAGGAGGTGTCCGCCGGGGCGCCGGCGGGGTCGGGG
>NZ_KV824585.1:0-1453 GCF_001816045.1 Kytococcus sp. HMSC28H12 | reverse complement strand
GAGCCGGTCGAGGAGCCGCAGGAGCGCGAGGCACCCCTGGCCCCGCGGCAGCGCTCGCAGAAGCGCCGTGGGCGCCCGTCGGTGCCCAGCTGGGACGACATCATGTTCGGCGGCTCCAAGGGCTGAGCCCCTCGCCCGCCCGTCGCGGTGCCCCCGTCCTGCTCAGCGAGGCGGGGGCACCGCGCACACGTCGAGGTCGAAGGGCAGCAGCTCCCCCTCGGGCGAGGAGACCCGTGCCACGTGCGAGGTCATACGCCGCATGAAGTGGCGACGGCAGAGCACCTCGTACTCCACCTGCGGCGTGGGCGCGTCCGAGCCGCCGACGTCGCCCACGGCCACCTGGTCGCCGTCGGTGACCATGTGCCCGTCCACCACGCGGGCGTTGTGCGTGGCGCGGCGGCCGCACCAGCACAGGGCCTCCACCTGCAGCAGGTGGGTGCGGTCGGCGAGCTCCAGCAGGCGCTTGCTGCCGGGGAACAGCTGGGCGCGGAAGTCGGCGGTGATGCCGAACGCGAAGACGTCCACCTCCAGCTCGTCCACGAGGCGCGCCAGCTGCTCCACCTGCGCGGCGCTGTAGAACTGCGCTTCGTCGCAGATGAGGTAGTGCACCGGGCGGCCCTTGGTGGCCTCGGCCACCACCATCGCGAAGAAGTCGAGCTGGTCGTGCACCTCGAGGGCCTCGCGCTGCAGGCCCAGACGGGAGCTGACGGTGGCCTCCCCGGCGCGGTCGTGGGAGGTGAACACCAGACCGTGGCGGCCACGGGCCCGGTGGTTGTGGTCCATCTGCAGCGCCAGGGTGGACTTGCCGCAGTCCATGGTGCCGGTGAAGAAGGCGAGCTCAGCCACGGGTCACCGAGCCGGCAGGAGCACGTCGGGCACCAGCAGCTCCTCGCGGTGCAGACCGCCGTGCCAGCCCTTGAGCGACATCTGGCCGGTGCTGTCCGGCCCCGGCACGAAGGCCAGGAAGCGGTCGTCCCGGGCCACCACGAGCACGTCGCCGATGCGGGACAGGTTCTCCGCGGTGGTGCCGGGGCCGAACCAGCCCGAGGCCACCGCCTCGGCACGGGTCACCACGAGCGCGCCGTCCCCGGCGGCCTCGCGCCAGGCGTCCACGAGCTCGGCCTGCTGGGCCCGGTCCGGCTCACCCTGGCGTCCCTCGGGGGACTCGTCGGCCCGGGGCAGGTACAGGAAGCGACAGCGCGGGTCACCGGCCACCGCGGCCACCCCCTCCACGAGGTGGGCGTGCTGCGGGTCGTCGGTGCGCAGGGCCCCGGCCGGGTCGATGCCGAGCATGCCGTGGTCGGCGGTCAGCGAGAAGTGGACCCCCGGCGGCAGGCCCTCCACGAGCTCGCGCAGGGCGGCGTCCACCTCCTCCAGGGCGCCGGTCCAGTCCACCGAGCCGGGCCCCTGGGCGTGGCCGATCTGGTCGAGCACCGGCCAGTACAGGTAGGCC
>NZ_KV824584.1:0-715 GCF_001816045.1 Kytococcus sp. HMSC28H12 | reverse complement strand
GGGTGAGCGGGCGCGAGCGCACCGGCGGGGCGCCGCGGGGCGTGACCCGGGCCGGGCCGGTGGTGGCGTCCTCGCCCACCGACGGGCCGTAGCCGTGGTCGCGCAGGAAGGAGCGGGCCTGGGCCGAGGAGAGGTGGCTGGTGAGCACCGTGGGCGCCACCTGTGTCAGGCCCACCGGGGCCAGTTCCGGGTCGTGGAGCATCCGGCTGGCCAGGGCGGGGTCGTCCACCGCGAGCACGGCGCGGGCGTCGCTGACGTGCACCCGCCCGTGGCCCGCGGAGACCTCGCGCAGCAGGTAGTCCACCGGTTGCGGCAGGCCCGTGGCCGATGCGGCGCTGATCGCCTCGCGCAGGTCTGCCGCCTGGTGGCCGGCGTCCAGGGCGCGGCGCAGGCTGCGTTCGCTGAAACGGTGCGTGGACGCGCCACCGCGGGACTCCACGTCCGTGGCCGCGTGGAGCAACCGGGTGAGCGCGGGGGTGGGCCGGCCGGGGACGACGGCCGTCAGGTCGGCCTGCACCAGCATCGAGGAGGTGGCCTCCGGCAGGGCGTCGGCCAGGGCGGCCGTCACGGGGCCGAGCGGGTCCTCGGGCGTGCTTCCTCCGGCCAGGGCGACCAGCCAGGGGCTCGGGGCCCAGCGGTCGGCGTGGCGCAGCGGGCTGGAGGCCAGCCCCAGCAGCCGGGCCTGCTCCAGCAGGCGGGCCACCTCGGCGGCGGC
>NZ_KV824583.1:0-1967 GCF_001816045.1 Kytococcus sp. HMSC28H12 | reverse complement strand
AGACGCCCTGCATGCCGCGGACGGCCCAGCGGTAGGCGCGGTCGCGCAGGTCGCCGGCCACGGGCACGTCCTGCACCCCGGCCACGTGGCCCTCGTAGGTGAGCAGTCCGCGCAGCGCGATGCCGGGCTCGGCCACCACGCGGCGCGCGGCGCGTTCCACCGCCTGCGGCCCGTGCAGGGGCGAGCGGCGGGGGCCGATGGTGACGGGCCCCTTGCGCAGGGAGACGTCGGCCTCGAGCACCACCTGCACGGTCTCGCGGCCACCGGTGCGGGCGCGGGCCTCGGCGATCGCGGCGAGGTGGGCGGGGTCGTCGACGGTCAGGGTGATGGCCGCGGCGAGGTCGGGTTCGCAGACCAGGGCGTCCAGGCCGGCGGCGTCCACCGTCGGGTAGGCCACGAGCAGGTCGTCGGTGGTGCCCACCCGGGCCAGCCAGATGGCCTCGGGCAGCGTGAAGGCGAGCACGCCTTCCACGCCACGGTGGGCCAGGGCGCGCTCGACCACGGCCCGCACGCGGATGCTCTTGCTCGCCACGCGCAGCGGCATGCCGTCGGCCGCCTCCACGAGTCGGTCCAGGTTGCGGTCCACCGCATCGAGGGACACCGCGGCCACCGGCGCGGGCAGGTGCGCGGTGGCGGCGTCGAGGCGTGGCCAGGGGGTGGTGTCGTGCGCCCGGGGGTCCATGCCGAGAACCTAACCTCCGCGGTGACGCGCAGCACACACGCCGCGCGGGGATGTCGGTACACGACGTCACGCCTAGGCTGGGGGCATGGTCGACCTCTCCCCCACCGCCCGCCACACGCTGCACGACGGCACCACCCTTCCCTTGGTGGGTTTCGGCACCTACGAGCTCACCGGCGCCGAGGGCGTCACGGCCGTGCGCCACGCCCTGGACGCCGGCTACCGACTGCTCGACACGGCCGTCTCCTACCGCAACGAGACCGAGGTGGGTCGCGCCGTGGCTGCCAGCGGCCTGGACCGTGAGGAGGTCGCGCTCGTGACCAAGGTGCCCGGCCGGCGCCACCGCAGCGCCGTGGAGTGCGTGGAGGAGTCCCTGCGCCGCCTGGGCACCGACCACCTCGACCTCGTGCTGGTCCACTGGCCCAACCCCTCGCAGGGCGAGTACGAGTACGCCTGGGACGGCCTGGTGCAGGCCCGCGAGCGGGGCCTGACCCGCAGCATCGGGGTCTCGAACTTCCACCCCCACCACCTGGACCGGGTCATCCGCTCGGTGGGCGTCACCCCGGCGGTCAACCAGGTGGAGGTCCACCCCTCGTTCAGCCAGGCCGGCCTGCTGGCCGAGAACGCCCGCCGCGGCATCCTCACGCAGGCGTGGAGCCCGCTGGGCAAGCGCCAGCCGCGCTACACCGACACCGCCGTGGCGGCACCGGCCGAGCGGTTGGGCGTCACCCCGGCGCAGGTGGTGCTGCGCTGGCACCTGCAGCGCGGGGTGCTGCCCCTGCCCAAGTCGGCCACGCCGGAGCGCCAGCGGGAGAACCTCGACCTGTTCGGGTTCTCCCTGTCCGACGACGAGGTGGCCGCCATCACCGACCTCACGCGGCCGGACGGTCGCCTGTTCGGCGGGGACCCCGACCACCACGAGGAGCGCTGACCGGCACCCGGTCGGCATCGGCCACGCGGGGCTCGCCGCGGCGCACGAACCACAGCACCACGCCGACGGCCACCATCACCAGGCCGCCGACGAGACTGGTGGCCGGGAGGCTCGCCACGAGCACGACGCAGCCGACCAGGCCCACCACCGGCACCACCCACCCGGCGCGCCACTCGTCGCGCAGCGTGAACGCCGCGGCGTTGGCCACCGCGTAGTAGAGCAGCACGCCCACGCCGGAGAAGCCGATGGCGCCGCGCAGGTCGAGCAGCAGCACCAGCAGCACCACCGCACCGGCCACCGCGAGGGCGGCCACGCGCGGCACCCGCTCGCCGGTGGAGGCGGTGGCGGTGACGCCCA
>NZ_KV824582.1:0-2183 GCF_001816045.1 Kytococcus sp. HMSC28H12 | reverse complement strand
ATCGTGCAGGCGCTGCGGGAGGCCGACGGACCCCTGCCCCGCGCCGAGGTGCTGGCCGCCTCCGGCGCCCCCGAGGCCCAGGCCGAACGCTGCCTGGCCGGGTTGCTCGAGGACGGGCTGGCCGAGGGCGACGACGCCACCGGCTACGCGCTGCCGACCTGAGTGGGGCGCCTCGGCGGTAGATTCCGCCCTCGTGCGAGCGCGGACGTGGTGGGTGATGGTGGCGGCGGGCTTCCGCCGGCAGTCGGCCTACCGCCTGGCGATGCTGGCCGGCCTGGTGACCAACGTGGCCTTCGGCCTCATCCGCTCCGCCCAGCTCTCGGCCGCCTCGGACTCCGTGGGCGGCACGCGGGCCGGCTACGAGCAGGACCAGCTCATGGGCTTCGTGTGGCTCTCCCAGGGACTGCTCGGTGCGGTGAACCTGTTCGGCGCCACGGAGATCGCCGGCACGCAGGTGGTGGGCGTGGAGGCCGACGGGGCGCGGCAGAAGCTGGCCTTCGACGCCGCGACCACCACCGCGGCATCGGTGCTGGCCGAGGTGGGCGCCCGCGCGGAGGTGCGCGACCTCGCCATCGAGGAGCCGGACGCCGACGACGTGGTGCGGCGGCTCTACGAACGGCAGCGCTAGGCGGGGCGCTGACCGGCCCTCGTGTCGGCGCGCCGCCGGCCGTCTTCACGCCATCGCCACGGCGGGTTCACCCTGGGGCCACCCGCACGACGCACCATGCCGCGGTCCCGCTCCCGATCCCTCAGGAGGACGCCCGTGCGTCGCACCACCCTCGCCCTCACCCTCGCCCTGACCACCCCGTTGGCCCCGCTCTCCGCCGCCGCCGGTCCGGCCGCCGCGCCCGGCCACGGCGGCCCCGGTGGCCCCATCCACGGCACCTACCGCGTGACCTCCGGCGCCGATGCCGGCCGGGGCACCCTGCGCGCCGGCCTCGAGGCCGGGTACTCGCGCTTCGAGGTGGCCCGCACCGTGCGCACCATCGCCGTGGAGTCCACCTTGGAGTACGCCGGCACGCGCGAGCTGACCATCGACGGCCACGGAGCCACGCTGGCCGGCGACCACCTGCGCACCGACCTGCTGCACGTGACCTCCGGCGCGGACGTCACCCTGCGGGACCTCACGCTCACCGACGGCGGCGGCTGGACCATGGACCACGTGGCCACCGACGGCGAGGACGAGGGCTCGGCCTCCGCCCTGCACGTCGAGGTGCCCGCCGGTGCCACCGGCACCGTGGACCTCACCCTGCGCGACGTCACCGTGGACGGCGTGGCCGGCCACGGCGTGTGGGTGGACGACAACGCCGGCTCCGCGGCCTCCGTGCGCGCCAGCGTCCGCGACACCACCGTGCGTGACTCCGGCACCGGCGCCTTCGACCGCGACGGCGTGCGCGTCGACGAGACCGGCGAGGGCGACCTGGTCTGGGCCGGCCGGGACAACCTGTTCACCGGCATCGGCGCCGACGGGGTGGAGCTCGACGAACGCGGCGCCGGCGACGCGGTGGCCACCAGCCGCGGCACGGCGTTCACCGACAACGGCACCTACTGCCTGCCGCTGGCCGACCGCACCGACGAGGAGGAGCTCGCGTGCGTGGAGGACGGCGAGCTCGACCTCGACGACGGCATCGACGTGGACGAGGCCGACGCCGGCTCGATCGTGGCCCGCGTCTCGCGTGCGACCGTCACCGGCAACGCCGACGAGGGCCTGGACTGGGACGAGTCGGGCACCGGCTCCGTGGTCACCGACATCACCCGCTCGGAGCTCTCCGGCAACCGTGACGAGGGCTTCAAGACCACCGAGGAGGACGCCGGCGACGTGCTGGTCACCGCTTCGCGCACCCGCGTGCACGGCAACCTGGCCAATGACGGCATCCAGCTGGAGGAGGACGCCGCCGGTGACGTGCACGTGGCCCTGCACCGCGTGGAGGTGACCGACCAGGCCGAGGGCGACGGCGTGAAGGTGGACGAGGTGGACGCCGGCGACCTCACGATGCTGGTGACCCGCTCGGTGTTCGGCGGCAACGACGGCCAGGACCTCGACGTGAAGCAGGCCGACGAGGGCGCGGGCTGGCTGGCCGTGGTGCGCTCCGGCGAGGTGGACGCCAAGGCCAAGGGCATCGAGCTGCGCTGAGCGGCGCCGCGCGTACGGCGGAGGGCCGGCACCCGTGTGGGTGCCGGCC
>NZ_KV824581.1:0-9247 GCF_001816045.1 Kytococcus sp. HMSC28H12 | reverse complement strand
TGCCGCCACCACGGCGGCCGCCGCCCGCAACGCCCCCAGGTGGGCCGCCTCGTAGCGCTCGGCGGGCACCGGGGAGGCGCACGCCTCGGCCAGGCTCGCCCGGGACCGCTCCATGAGGTCCAGCACCGTACCCGCGGGGGCACCGCCGCCCACCGGCACGACCGAGCTCCTCATCGTCGTCATCGTCGTTCCTCCTGCCGTCCTGTCGTCCGTCGTCGTCCCGCCGCAGTCGCCTCAGTCCACGACCCGGTCCAGCTGCCACGCCGCGGCCACACCGGCCGGCGGGGCCACCAGGTCGAAGACCCCGGCCGGACTGTGCCGCCCGGCGCGCGCCTCCACCCGCCACACCTCCTGGTCGCTACCGGCCTCCAGGGCCAGCCCCTCGGCCTCGGTCACGTAGCGCCACCACGGGTGCCGCTGCCGCCACCGGTCCAGCACCTCGCACACCACGTACAGGCGCCCCCGCCACACGAAGGCGTCCGGCTGCCCAGCCGCCTCGCAGGCACCCCGCAGGGTCCGCACCTCCACCGTCTCCGCACACCGCCGCATGCCGCTCTCCTCCCGTCGGGTCGTCATCTCACCGACCCGGACCAACCGTACTGGCGTACGACTTTCCGGATCAAGACCCATTCATCCATACGACACCGACAACCTCCCCCGACCCGCCCCAGGACGCGGCGGACGCCGCTGCGCCTCCCCCTCACCACCCACCCGGGACACCCCACCCGCGCCCACCACCGCGCACCCGCACACCTACGATGACGCCGTGAGCCCCAACCCCCTCGACGACGCCTTCCAGGCCGCGATCACCGCGAGCATCACCGAGCAGGTCGCCGACCACCGGGCCCAGCTCGCTCCCATCGACCCCGCGGCCGACGAGCTGGCCGACGCCATCGGGCTCCTCATGGCCCGCGGCAAGCGCCTGCGCGCCGGGTTCCTGCACTGGGGCCACCTCGCGGCCGGCGGCGAGGCCTCCCCCGCCACCCTGCGCGCCGCCACCGCCATGGAGTTCTTCCAGGCCGCCGCCCTGCTCCACGACGACGTCATGGACGACAGCGACACCCGCCGCGGCGCCCCCACCGCCCACCGCGCCTGGGCCGCCCGCCACCGCGAGCAGGGCTGGGACGGCTCACCGGAGGACCACGGCCTGGCCGGGGCCATCCTCGCCGGCGACCTCTGCCTGGTGTGGGCCGACGCCGCCTTCGCCGGCTGCGGCTGGTCCCCCGAGCAGATGCGCCGCGCCGTGCCCACCTGGAACCTCATGCGCACCCAGCTCATGGGCGGGCAGTTCCTCGACATCCTCAACGCCGCCCGCCCGTGGGACGACGAGGACGCCCCCGCGCGCACCGAGCGGGTGCGCCGGGTCATGACCTACAAGAGCGCCAAGTACTCCATCGAACACCCGCTGCTCATCGGCGCCGACGCCGCCGGGGTGGACCCCACCACCCGTGGGCACCTGAGCACCTACGGCCTCCACCTCGGCCTGGCCTTCCAGCTGCGCGACGACGTGCTCGGCGTGTTCGGCGACAGCGCCCTCACCGGCAAGCCCACCGGCGACGACCTGCGCGAGGGCAAGCGCACCGCCCTCGTGGTGGGCGTCCTCGACGCCGCCTCCCCCGCCGACGCCGCGCGCTTCGAGGCCCTGCTGGGCACTCCCGACCTGTCCCCGGACGACACCGAGTGGATGGCCGGGCTCATCACCTCCACCGGCGCCCTGGCGGCCGTGGAGGCCCAGGTCGATGCCGACCGCGACGCCGCCCTGCACGCGCTGGCGGCCGCCCGGGACTCCATCGACCCGGCGGCCGCCACCGCCCTCGAGCAGCTCGCGTACGTCACCACCGCGCGCAGCGCCTGAGGATCACCAGGCGGTCTCGGACGCCCTCCGGCGGATCTCCGTCTTGTGCCCGGCGTGCAGGTCCTCGATCGCCGAGCCCTCGCGCAGCGTCTCGTCCGGCTCGAACAGCCAGCGGATGACGTCCTCGTCGGACATCCCCCCGTCGGACAGCACCGTGATGGTGCCCGGCAGCGCCTTGAGCACGCCGCCACCGTCGAGGAAGCGCGCGGGCACCTGCAGGGTGTCGTTCTCCCCGCGACGCACCGCCAGCAACTCGCGGTCCTTGACGAGCTGACGCACCTGGCTGACGCCCAGCCCCGTCCGCTCCACGACGTCCGGGATGGTCAGCCACTCGATGGTGTCGAACAGGTCCTGGGCCATCTCAGTCGCCTCCGAGGGTCGGGTCGTCGGTGATCATCTGCGCCACCCGCAGGGACAGCTCCAGGCTCTGGTTGCGGTTGAGGCGCGGGTCGCAGGGGCTCTCGTAGCGCTGCCCCAGGTCGTCCTCGAGCACCGGCACCACACCACCGATGCACTCGGTCACGTCGCTGCCGGAGAGCTCCACGTGGAGACCGCCGGGCACGGTGCCGGCCGCGCCGTGCACCTCGAAGAAGCCCTGCACCTCGTCGACGATGTCGTCGAAGCGGCGCGTCTTGTGCCCCGAGGCGCTGGTGAACGTGTTGCCGTGCATCGGGTCGGTGAGCCACAGCGGCTGGGCGCCCATGGCCTTCACGGCCTCGACGACCTCCGGCAGGACCTCGCGGATCCGGCCGGCCCCCATACGGGTGATGAAGGTCAGGCGACCGGGGGTCCGCTCCGGGTCGAGGCGGTCCACCAGGCGGCGCACGTCCTCGGCCGTGGTGGTGGGGCCGAGCTTGACGCCGACGGGGTTGCGCACCCGGGCCAGGAAGTCGATGTGCGCGCCCTCGGGGTCGCGGGTGCGCTCGCCGCACCACAAGAAGTGGCCGGAGGTCGCGTACGGGGTGCCGGTCCGCGAGTCGATGCGGGTGAGCGCCTTCTCGTAGTCCAGCACGAGCGCCTCGTGGCTGGCGAAGTACTCGGTGGAGCGGAAGGCCAGCAGGTCGGCTCCGGCGGCGCGAGTGAAGCGCAGCGCCTGCTCGATGCCGCGGCTCACCTCGGTGTACTCGCGCGTGGCCTCGGTGGTGGCCTCGGTGCCCCAGGTGCTGAGGTTCGACAGGTCCGCGTAGCCGCCGGTGGTCCAGGCGCGCACGAGGTTGAGCGTGGCCGCGCTCGCGTTGTAGGCGGCGAGCATGCGCTGCGGGTCGTGGCGGCGGGTCTCGGCGTCGAAGGCGAAGCCGTTGACCATGTCGCCGCGGTAGACGGGCAGCTCGACGCCGTCGCGGGTCTCGGTGTCGCTGGAGCGTGGCTTGCCGAACTGGCCGGCGATACGGCCGAGCTTCACCACGGGAACGCCCGCCTGGAAGGTCATCACGGCCGCCATCTGCAGCAGCACGCCCACCCGGTCGCGGATGAGGTTGGCGGTCACCTGGTCGAAGGTCTCGGCGCACTCGCCGGCCTGCAGCACGAAGCGCTCGCCGCGCGCGGCCGCACCGAGGTGCTCCAGGAGGGTGTCGCACTCCTCGGCGAACACCAACGGGGGCAGACGCCGCAGCGATGCGGTGACCTGCTCGGCCTCGGCCGGGTCGTCCCAGGTGGGCTGCTGCTTGGCCACCAGGTCGGGCCACTCCAGGGCCGGCTCACCGATGCCCACGGCGTTGAGGGGACGGGATGCGGGGACGAAGGGGGTGGTCATGCTCCGTGAGCTGCCTTCCTGCTCTTGACGACGCTGGAGTACTCGTCGACGTACTCCTGACCGGTGATGGACTGGATGCGCCGCATGATCTCGTCGGTGGCGGCGCGCAGGTCGTCGCGGCTGGGCCGCTGCACCGCGCGTGCCTGCTCCTCCGGGGTGGCGTCGGCGTGACGGGACTGCACGAACGCGGTGACGTCGAACGGCTCACCGAAGGTGGCAGTGAACGGGCGGACCTTCGGCACCGCGGCCTCGATGGGCTGGATCTCGGTGGTACCCACCAGGCCGACGGGGACCACTGGCGAGCCGGTGGACAGCGCCAGGCGCACCACGCCGGTGCGGCCTCGGTAGAGACGCCCGTCGGGAGAACGCGTCCCCTCGGGGTAGATGCCCAGCAGGTTGCCGTCCTTGAGCACCTGCTCGGCCTCACCCAGAGCCGCGAGGCTGGCCCGGCCACCCGACCGGTCGGTGGGGATCTGCCCGACGCCCCGGAAGAAGGCGGCCATCGCACGCCCCTTGAGGCCGGGCTGCGTGAAGTACTCGGACTTGGCCGGGTAGCGCAGCTGGCGGGGGACCACCAGCGGCAGGGCGATGGAGTCGAAGAAGCTGCTGTGGTTGGCCGCGAGGATCGCCGGGCCGTTGGTCGGCACGTGGTGCAGACCGTGGACGGTGGGGCGGTACAGCGTCTTCAGCGCCGGCCCCAGGGCCACGTTCTTCAACGTCCAGTAGAGCACCTGATCTCCTGCGTCTCGACTCGATCGGTGGGCGGTCGCGACCGACCCACCGGGCGGCGTGGGGGCCGCTGCGCACGGGGCATCCTTTCACGGGCCACCGCGCCCGAGCGTGTCAGGATGGCCACCATGCAGCCCTCCCCCAGCGCCCTCGTCTCGGTGCGTTCACCGCTGCCCGGCGGTGGGGCGCGCACCCTGCCCGGACCGGTGGGCGCGCCGCAGGCCGTGCTCCTCCACGGTTTCACCGGGTGCCCGCAGTCGCTCGGCCGGTGGCCGGACGCCCTGGCGGATGCCGGTGTGGCCGTGGACGTTCCGCGCCTCCCCGGGCACGGCCGCACGTGGCAGGCGGCCAACCGCACGGGGTGGGAGGACTGGTACCGCGTGGCCGAGCGCTCGCTGCTGCGCGCCAGCCGCAGCCGCCCCGCCGTGGTCGGCGGCCTGTCGATGGGGGGCGCGCTCGCCCTGGCCCTGGCCATCGCCCACCCGGCCCGGGTGGCCGGTGTGATGTTGGTCAACCCCGCGGTGGCGGCGGTCAACCCCTTCGTCCCGCTCACGCCGCTCGTGCGCCGGGTCCGCCCGGGCATGCCCGGCATCGCCGGCGACGTCGCGGACCCGGACTCCCCCGGTGAGTTGGCCTACGACACCGTGCCCATGCACGCCCTGGACTCCCAGCGGGCCCTGTGGCGGGGTGTGCGGCGCCGCGCGGCGGAGGTCACCTGCCCGGTGCTGCTGATGCGCTCCCGGGTGGACCACGTGGTGCCGGCCCGAAGCAGCGCCACGATCCTGCGCCGGATCTCCTCCCGCGACGTCACCGAGGTCGTGCTCGAGAACAGCTTCCACGTCGCGACGGTGGACCTCGACGCCGAGCGGGTCCACCAGGAGTCGGTGGACTTCGTCCGCCGCATCAGCGGCTGAGCCTCAACGTCCCCGGGCCCGGTCGCTCATGATGGTCGCGGCCCCGATGACCCCGGCGTCGTTGCCCAGGGAGGCCAGCAGCACGTCAGGCCACGGCCGGTGCCCCCGCCCGGTGAGCTGACGCCGGAAGGCGCGCTGCGCCGGCTGGACCAGCAGGTCGCCCGCAGCGCTCACCCCACCGCCGATGACGATGGCCCCGGGGTCGAGCACGGCCGCGAGGCTGGCCGCGCCCTCCCCGAGCCACACCCCCAGCTCGTGGAGCAGCTCCTCGGCTGCCGGGTCCCCCTCCTCGGCCAGGCGGGTCACGTCGGTGCCCTCGAGCCGCTCGGGGTCCCCTCCGCACGCCTCGACGAGGCGGCCGGCCATCGGCGTTCCGCTGCGCACCAGCTCGCGGGCCTCGCGCACCAGGGCGCTGCCGGAGGCGTACTGCTCCCAGCACCCCCGGTTGCCGCACCCGCAGCGCAGGCCGTCGCGCACCACACGCAGGTGACCGATCTCCGCGGCGATGCCGGACGAGCCGCGCAGCAGGTGCCCGTCGTCCACCACCCCACCGCCGATGCCGGTGCCCACCGTGATGAGCGTCATGGTGCGGTGCTCGCGGCCGGCACCGTGACGGAACTCGCCCCAGGCCGCGGCGTTGGCGTCGTTCTCCAGACGCACGGGCAGGTCGGTGCGCTCGGCGAGGCGGGCGCGCAACGGCTCGTCACGCCAGGCGAGGTTCGGGGAGAACAGGATGGTCTCGCCCTCGCGGTCCACGAACCCGGCGCAGGCGATCCCGGCACCGACCACCTCCTGGTCGCCGGCGGCACCCTGGAGCTGGTCGAGCACGTCGACCACGGCCTCGGCGATGGCGTCGACGTCCTCCGCGGGCGTCTCCACCCGCGCACGCTCGAGCACCACCCCCTCCCGGACGAGCGCGCCGGCGATCTTCGTTCCGCCGATGTCGACTCCGATGGCCAGGCTCATGGGGGGGTCTCCTCGAGGTGGGTCAGGTCGTGGTGGACGGGTGGCCGGTCCGCGGACGACCCGGCGCGTCAGGCGGGCTCCGACAGGTGGATCAGCCCACGGCAGGCCAGTCTGCATCACGCACCCCTGCGACGAGCACCTCCCGCACCACCTGCCCCGGCACGCCCTGCCTGGTCAGGAAGCCGCGCAGGGAGCCCGGACCGGGCAGCTGGGAGGACCCCCAGGCGGCGTCGACACGGCGCACCAGGCGCCGGTCGTGGCGCGCCAGCAATTCCACCGACCGCCGCGCCGCGGCATACCGGGCCGCTCGCGCACCAGATCCCTGACCCTCGACACGAGGTTCACTGGGGCGCACCTCGACGTCCACTGCACGGTCACCAACCTGGGAACCCCCGATCGCACCGTGGGCGACCCACTCCGCCACACCCTCTCGCCACCACAGCGGCTCGGCGCGGGACACCACCTGGTCGAAGCGCGCGTGCACGAGCTCGTGCCGCAGCACCAGACCCCGGTCCGCCGAGCCCAGGGCGGTGACGTGCGGGTGCAGCACCACCTCCACCACCCCCTCGCCCTCGGCGGACGCGGACGCGACGCCCCCGCCGCCCGACCGGCCCCGACGGTCCACAGGCGCCAGGCTGGCCCGCCCCGGCACCACGCGGAGACCCCGGGTGATGCCCGGCACCTCGTCCGAGCCCCCGGCGGCCGCGAACTCCCGCCGCCCTGCAGCCAGGCGTACCACCACCGGACGGTCTCCCGGACGCGAGCGCCACACCTCACGGACCGCGTCGTCCGCACGGTGCACCTCCTGGCCCCAGGGCGTGCCCGTGGCGTCCAGCGCAGGCACCTCACCCGATCCACCGTCGCGCACGGCCCCCTCACCCTGTCCCGCCCCGCGGCACCCCGCGACGACCAGGGGAGCCGCCGCGGCCACACCGAGGGCCAGCACACCCCGCCGGGTCGGTCCGTCGTGTCGCATGGGCACAGTCTGGCCCCCGGCCCTAGCCCCGGGAGCCTGCCCCGACGAGCCCGGTCAGGGGCAGGACCTCCGCCCGGGCGCCCAGCGCCGTGCCGAGACCCACGAGTCCGGACCGCACGAGGGCTGCGACCGCCTCCTGCTCACGGGCATCCAGAGCCGCCCCCGCAGTCCCCGGACCCCCGGTTCCCGCACCACACCCGACGCACGGCGCGGCCGTCGACAGCGCCGCACCCACACACTCCGCCTGTCGGACCCCAGCGGTCCGGTCCACCTCGTCCATGGTCACCTCCTGCGAGCCCCAGGGGCCCGTTCGCATCCGACGCCCGGGCGGAACCGCCCTGACACCGACGAGACTAGAACAGGTGACCGACAACATCCGTCCACCTGTCCGCAACCTGTGGACGAGAGGCGCCGGTGGCGCGCCGGACACCGCACGAAGGCACCCCCGCGAGCACAGCAGGTGCTGAGGTTGTCGGTGCCGCCGCCTACCGTGCCGGCATGTCCAGCTCCCCCGCCCTCACCGACGGGGTCCAGGCCACCTTCGAGGACCTCGGGACCCCGCTGGCAGACGTCACCTTCGTGGTGTTCGACCTGGAGACCACGGGCACCAACTCGACCGAGAGCGAGATCACGGAGTTCGGTGCCGTCAAGGTCCGCGGCGGCGAGGTGCTCGGCGAGTTCCAGACCCTCGTACGCCCGGCCCGGGGCATCCCGCCGTACATCCAGGTGCTCACCGGCATCACCACGGCGATGGTGGCCCGGGCCCCTTCCATCGAGGAGGTGCTCCCCACCTTCCTGGAGTTCGCCGGGGACGCGGTGCTCGTGGCCCACAACGCCCGCTTCGACACCGGCTTCGTGCGCCACGCCTGCGAGCGGCAGGGACGCCGGGCCCCCACCAACCCGGTGCTCGACACGGTCCACCTGGCCCGGCAGCTCCTGCCCCGCTCGGAGGTGCGCAACCACAAGCTGTCCACGCTCGCCCAGCACCTCGGGGCCCGCACCACACCCACCCACCGTGCCCTGGACGACGCCCGCGCCACGGTCGACGTCCTCCACGGCCTCATCGAGCGCGTGGGGCCGCTGGGCGTCCACTCCCTCGAGGAGCTGCTGGCCTACACCCGCCGCGTCCCGGAGGCACGGCGCCGCAAGCGCTCCCTCGCCGCAGACCTCCCGGAGGCACCGGGGGTCTACCGCTTCCTCGACGCGCAGGGCGAGGTGCTCTACGTGGGCACGGCCGTCAACATCCGCCGCCGCGTGGGCCAGTACTTCACCGCCTCGGAGACCCGCCGCCGCATGGAGGACATGGTGCGGCTGGCCGAGAAGGTGGTGCCCATCGTCTGCCCCACGGCCCTGGAGGCATCGGTCCGCGAGCTGCGCCTCATCCACGAGCACCAGCCGCGCTACAACCGCGCCGGTCGGAAGGCGGGCTCGCTGCCCTACGTGCGCCTCACCGACGAGCCGTTCCCCCGCCTCTCGGTGGTGCGCGCGGTGTCCACCGACGGCGCGACGCACATCGGCCCCTTCCCCAGCACCTCCGCCGCCCGCGAGGCGGTGGCCGCCCTGCACTGCGCCCTGCCGCTGCGGCAGTGCACGCAGCGCATCACCGAGGCCTCCGCGGCCCGGTCCACCACCGCCTGCGCCCTGGCCGACCTGGGCCGCTGCGGAGCCCCCTGCACGGGCGCCACCTCGCGCGCGGAGTACGCGCTGGTCGCCGAGGAGGCACGCCACGCCCTGCGCGACGACCACCGGGCCGCCTGGCGGCACCTCAGCGACCGGATGGAGTCCCTCGCCGCCAGTGAGCGGTTCGAGGAAGCCCGCGCACTGCGCGACGGAGCGCGGTCCTACCTGCGCGCAGCAGCACGGAGGCAACGCCACGAGGCGCTCGCGGACCTCGAGGAGCTGGTCGCCGCCGCCCCCATGACCGCCGGGGGCTGGGAGCTCGTGTGCATCCGCCACGGCCGACTCGCCGGCACGGCCCTGGCGCCCCGCGGCACCGACCCGATGCCGGTGGTGGACTCGCTGCGCGCCACCGCCGAGGTGGTGGCGCCGCGGCC
>NZ_KV824580.1:0-720 GCF_001816045.1 Kytococcus sp. HMSC28H12 | reverse complement strand
GACCCCCGCTCTGGAGCTGCGCGGCGTCACCCTCACCCACGCCGACGCGCCCCGCCCCGTGCTGCGCGGGGTGGACCTCACCGTCCGCGAGGGCGACCTCGCCGTGGTGGCCGGGCGCACCGGCGCCGGCAAGTCCACACTGCTCGGCCTGCTCAACGGGCTGGTGCCCCACTTCTCCGGCGGCACCCTGGCCGGCGAGGTGCTCGTCCACGGCCGCTCCACCCGCACCCACGCCCCGCGCGACCTGGCCGACACCGTCGGCTGGGTGGGGCAGGACCCGCTGGCCGGCTTCGTCACCGACACGGTGGAGGACGAGGTGGCCTACGGCATGGAGCAGCTCGGCATCCACCCCGAGGCCATGCGCAAGCGCGTGGAGGAGACGCTCGACGTCATGGGCATCGCCGACCTGCGCCGTCGGGGGCTGGCCGAGCTCTCCGGCGGGCAGCAGCAGCGGGTGGCCATCGCCGCGGTGCTGGCCGCCCAGCCGCGCGTGCTCGTGCTGGACGAGCCGACCAGCGCGCTCGACCCGACCTCCGCCCAGGACGTGCTCTCGGCGGTCACCACGCTGGTGCACGAGGTGGGGCTCACCGTGGTGCTGGCCGAGCACCGGCTGGAGCGGGTGCTGCACGCCGCCGACCAGCTGGTCTGGCTGCCCGGCGACGGCAGCGTGCGCTCCGGGGACCCGCGCACGGTGCTCGCCGGGGCCGACCTCGCCACGCC
>NZ_KV824579.1:0-1274 GCF_001816045.1 Kytococcus sp. HMSC28H12 | reverse complement strand
CGTGCACCCCGGGGTGCACGGCGTCGTAGCGGTCCAGGTTGGGCCGGTCAGTCGGCGGCGGACTCCAGGCGGGCCAGGGCCTCGCGGAGGGCGTCCACGTCCTCGGCGCCCGCGTCGTCCACGAAGGCCAGCACGGCGGCGCGGCGGTCGGTGGGGCGCAGCTCACCGAGGGTCTCGGACATGAGTCGGGCCACGAAGCCCTCGCGGCTGGTGGCGGGGTTGTAGGCGTAGGCGCGGCCCTGCTTGGTGCGGTCGAGGAAGCCCTTGCGGCTCAGGCGGTCCATCACCGTCATCACGGTGGTGTAGGCGATGTCGCGGGCGGCGCCGAGCGTCTCGTGGACGTCGCGCACGGTGAAGCCCGTGGGCTGCGGGGCCTCGTGGTCCCACAGGTGGTCCATGATGGCCTGCTCGAGATCGCCCAGACCCGATGCGGTGTTCGACATGTCAGCTCTCCCCGGTGGTCGACGGGCCGGTTGGCCACGACTGTGCATAGTACGCCCGGCCGTCGTAGGTGTGGCAGGGGGTGGTGCGTCACCCGGCCGCGCGCTCGAGCCGCACGGTGGCGTCGCACCAGTCGCGGCCCTCCTCGCGGTGGCTCACCAGCACCACGGAGCGATCCCGGGTGGCCGCGCCCAGCTCGTCCATCACGGCCGACGCGGTGGGCCCGTCCAGGTGCGCCACCGGCTCGTCGAGCAGCACCACCGGCCGGTCGCCCAGCAGCACCCGTGCCAGGCCGATGCGGGCCTGCTCGCCGCCGCTCACCGCGCGGTGGCCGGCGCCCAGCATCGTGTCCAGGCCGTCGGGCAGGTCGGCGAGGAAGGGGCCCAGCCCGGCGCGCTGCAGGGCGTCGGTGAGCACGGCGTCGTCGGCACCCGGGCGGGCGGCACGCAGGTTCTCGCGCAGCGACGAGGCGAACACGTGGGGCGAGTCGTCCTGGAAGGCCACGGCGGCGCGGGTGGTGGCCAGGGGCAGGTCGAGCACGTCGTGGCCGTCCTGGGTGGAGCGGCCGGCCGAGGGGTCCAGGTGGCGGGCCAGCACGGCCAGGGCGGTGGACTTGCCGGAGCCGCTGGGACCGGTCAGGGCGATGCGGCGGTCGGGCGGCAGGTCCAGGTCGAGGCCACGGAGGGTCTCCTCGGCCTGCGGGGTCCAGCGGGCGGAGAGGCCCTCCAGACGGAGGTGCGGGCGGGCGGAGACGGGCTGCGCGGGGTCGGGTCGGCCCGCGTCGGGCTGCGTTGGGTCGGGCTGCGTCGTCCTCGCCGGCGCGTCCCCCGCCT
>NZ_KV824578.1:0-959 GCF_001816045.1 Kytococcus sp. HMSC28H12 | reverse complement strand
CTGGCCGCCGACCGCCGCCGCCCCGCCCCGGGCCGTCCCCGGGCGCTGGTGCTGGCCCCCACCCGGGAGCTCGCCAGCCAGATCGAGCGCGCCATCAGGCCGCTGGCCGACGCCGAGCGCCTGACCACCACCGTCGTCTTCGGTGGCGTGGGGCAGAACCCGCAGGTGACCGCGCTGCGCAAGGGCGTGGACGTGCTCATCGCCTGCCCCGGCCGCCTGGAGGACCTCATCGGCCAGGGGCACTGCGACCTGCGCGACGCCGGCATCGCGGTGCTCGACGAGGCCGACCACATGGCCGACCTGGGCTTCCTGCCCGGCGTGAAGCGCCTGCTGGCCGCCACCCCGCGCGACGGTCAGAAGCTGCTGTTCAGCGCCACGCTCGACGGCGGCATCAAGGTGATCGCCGACCGCTTCCTGAGCCAGCCGGTGACGCACGAGGCCGACTCCGCTCAGTCGCCCGTGGCCACGATGACCCACCACGTGCTGGAGGTGGCCAAGGACGACAAGCTGCCCGTGCTGCGCGAGCTGGCCGCGGCACCCGGCCGCACCGTGGTGTTCACCCGTACCAAGTACGGGGCCAAGAAGCTGGCCAAGCAGCTCACCGCCAACGGGGTGCCGAGCGTGGACCTGCACGGCAACCTCTCGCAGAACGCCCGCCAGCGGAACCTGGCCGCGTTCACCGAGGGCGTCGCCTCCACCCTCGTGGCCACCGACATCGCGGCGCGCGGCATCCACGTGGACGACATCGCCCTGGTGGTGCACGCCGACCCGCCCGCCGAGCACAAGGCGTACCTGCACCGCTCCGGGCGCACCGCCCGCGCCGGCGCCGAGGGCACCGTGGTGACGCTGATGCTGCCGGACCAGCGCGACGAGGTGCGCTCGCTGATGCGGGCCGTGAGGATCCGGCCGGTGACGCAGACCGCGGCCGTGCCCGGGGCGCCGGTGCTGCAGGAGGTGGT
>NZ_KV824577.1:0-2090 GCF_001816045.1 Kytococcus sp. HMSC28H12 | reverse complement strand
GATGCCGGCCTCCTCGGCGAGCGTGAGCGCCTGCCGCACCTGCGCACCGGCGGTGGCCAGCGCGAACAGGGTGCCGGCGGCGTCGCAGCGCGCCAGGTGGTCCGGGTCGTCGAGCACGGCCTCGTCGACGAAGGGCACGTCAGCCGTCCTGCCGCACCAGGGCCAGCGCCGCGTCGCGGACGCGGGCGGTGAGCTCCTGCGAGACCGACTCCACGTTGAGGCGCAGCAGCGGCTCGGTGTTGCTGGCACGCAGGTTGGCCCGCCAGTAGCCCACCTCCTCGCCCTCCAGCGCGGTGCCGGTGAGGGTCAGGCCGTCCAGCTCGTCGGCCCGGGCGCCCTGCGCGGCGCCCCAGGCGCGCACCCGCTCGGTGGCTGCGGCGGCGTCGTCCACACGGGAGTTGATCTCCCCGCTGGCGGGGTACTTCTCGTACGGGGCCATGAGCTCCGAGAGCGGGCGGTCCTGCTCGCCGAGGGCCGCCAGCACGTGCAACGCGGCGAGCATACCGGTGTCGGCGAACCAGAAGTCCTTGAAGTAGTAGTGCGCCGAGTGCTCCCCGCCGAAGACCGCGTCGTGGCGGGCCATCTCGTCCTTGATGAAGGAGTGGCCCACCCGGGTGCGCACCGGGCGGGCGCCGGCGGCCTCGATGACCTCGGGCACCACCTGGGAGGCGATGGCGTTGTGCACCACGGCCACGTCCTGCGCGCTCGCACCGGCGGCCACCGCGCGGTCGACCTCGCGCTGGGCCACCAGGGCGGTGATGGCGCTGGGCGTCACCGGCTCGCCGCGCTCGTCCACCACGAAGCAGCGGTCGGCGTCGCCGTCGAAGGCCAGGCCGATGTCGGCGCCGTGCTCGCGGACGGCGGCCTGCAGGTCTCGCAGGTTCTCCGGCTCCAGCGGGTTGGCCTCGTGGTTCGGGAAGGTGCCGTCTAGCTCGAAGTACAGCGGCTCCACGCGCAGCGAGTCCACCACCACGTCGTCGCCGCTGCCCAGCACCACCGGCACGGTGTGGCCGGCCATGCCGTTGCCGGCGTCCACCACCACGTCCAGGTGGCGCAGCCCGCTGAGGTCCACCAGGGAGCGCAGGTGCTCGGCGTACTCGCCGGTGAGGTCACGGTGGGTGATCGTGCCGGGGGCCGCGGCGGCCTGGCGGTCGTGCACGTCACCGCGGTCCAGGATCCACTGCGCCAGGTCGCGCACCTCGGCCAGGCCGCTCTCCTGCCCCACCGGGCGCGCGCCGGGGCGGCACAGCTTGATGCCGTTGTACTGGGCCGGGTTGTGCGAGGCGGTGAACATCGCCCCGGCGAGGCCCAGGTGGCCGGCGGCGAAGTAGAGCCCATCGGTGGAGCACAGGCCGATCATCGTGACGTCCACCCCGTGCAGCGCCAGCCCCGCGGCGAAGGCCTCGGACAGCTCCGGGCTGCTGGGGCGCATGTCGTACCCCACGGCCACGCCGGCCACCCCCTCGGGCAGGACGACGGTCTGCGCGAACGCCTCCCCCAGGGCGCGGGCCACGCGCGGGTTGAGTTGCTCGGGCACGAGACCGCGGACGTCGTAGGCCTTCACGAAGTCCGCGAGCGGGGGCTGCGGGCGCTGGGTGCTCATGGACGCACAGGGTAGTGCGCGTCAGCCGTCGTGGTCCCCCGAGACCAGCCGCAGCCGCGGGCCCTGCCGGCGGTCCGCCTCGGCACCGTCGCCGGGGGCACCCGCCGGTCGCTCGCGGTGGTCACGCACCGCCTCCGCCAGCGCCCCGATGTCGGCCACCGCGCCGGTGGGGTCCTCGAGGTCGATCTGCAGCCGCATCACCTGCCAGCCGCGCGGGGCGGTGAGGCGGGCGGTGTGCTCGGCGCACAGGTCGTAGACGTGAGGCTCGGCCTCGGCCACGAGCGGGCCGACCACCACCGTCTGCTCGGCGTAGACGTAGGTCAGGGTGGAGGCCGCGGGCTGCGCGCACCCCACCTTGCTGCACAGGCGCGGGCTGGGGTCAGAGGTGGGCACGGGGCGCAGACTACGCTCGCGCCCATGCCCAGTCCGTCCGCACGCGCCGGGAACGCCGCACGCCGGCGGATGCTGCGCCGCGGCCGCGAGCTGC
>NZ_KV824576.1:0-1259 GCF_001816045.1 Kytococcus sp. HMSC28H12 | reverse complement strand
CGGACGGTCGGGGTGCGGCGGCACGGGTCCCCGCCCGGCCCCCCGGGAGGTCACACGGCGACGCCCGCGTGCGTCACGGTCCCGGCCGGAACCGGATCTGCCCCAGTCGCGGGGATCGCTGTCGTCATGGCGGTCGGTCACTCACCAGAGCCTAGGCGACGAGGCTGGGACCACGCTGGGACGCGGCGCGGGCAGGTCCCAGGCGTGGCGCGCGGGGCCTGCACAATGTGCGCATGACAGCCCTCAGCGTGATCATGCCCGTCCTCGACGAGGAGGCTGACCTCGCCGACTCCGTGGCGGCCGTGCTCGCCCAGGACGCGCCGGGGGAGCTGGAGGTCGTGCTGGCCGTGGGCCCCTCGCGCGACCGCACCCGCGAGGTGGCCGATGCCCTCGCCGCGGCCGACCCGCGCGTGGTGGTCATCGACAACCCCAGCGGGCGCACCCCCGACGGGCTGAACGCCGCCCTGTCCGTGGCCCGGCACCCGGTGGTGGTGCGCGTGGACGCGCACGGGGAGCTCTCCCCGGGCTACCTGCGCACCGCGGTGGAGGTGCTCGAGCGCACCGGCGCGGCCAATGTCGGCGGCATCATGCACGCGCAGGGCCGCACCGTCGTCGAGCGGGCCGTGGCGGTGGCGATGGGGTCCCGCATCGGCGTGGGCGGGGCGCGCTTCCACACCGGTGGCGGGGAGGGGCCGTCGGACACCGTCTACCTCGGCTGCTTCCGCCGCGAGTGGCTCGACCGGGTGGGCGGCTACGACGCCCGCTTCGACCGCGCCCAGGACTGGGAGATGAACTGGCGCATCCGTCAGGCCGGGGGACTGGTCTGGTTCACCCCCGAGCTCGTGGTGGCCTACCGGCCGCGCCGCAGCCTGCCCGCCCTCGCCCGGCAGTACCGGGACTACGGCCGGTGGCGCCGGGTGGTGGCCGCCCTCCACGAGGGGTCGATCAACGCCCGCTACCTCGCCCCACCGGCGGCCCTCGTGGCCTGCGCGCTGGGCACGGCCGTGGGACTGCGGTGGCGCCCGGCGCTGGCGGTGCCGGCCACCTACCTCGCGGCGGTCACCGCCGGCGGCCTGTACGAGGCGCGCCGGGAGGAGCCCGCGGTCGCGCTGCGGGTGCCGGCCGTCATCGCCACCATGCACATGGCCTGGGGGTGGGGCTTCCTCACCAGTCCCCGCGCGCTGCGCCGCCGCATCGTCGGTCGCTGAGGGACCGCCGTCCCCGCCACCGCACGAGGACGCCCCCGGCAACTGCCGGGG
>NZ_KV824575.1:0-1315 GCF_001816045.1 Kytococcus sp. HMSC28H12 | reverse complement strand
AGGCCGACGGTGGCCCGGTGGGCGGGCGCGACGCGGCCGCCACCGCACCGGGCCCAGGGAGCGCGTCGGGCACGACCTCCGGCACCCGGGCGACCCTGCCCACGGGTGAGCGCGGCCGGGCCCGCGCCACTCGCGTGACCGGGGAGACCGAGCTGCGCGGCGGTGCGGTAGTGCTGGCCACCGGCGGCATCGGGGGCAACGACGCGATGATGCGCGGCGCCTGGCCGCAGCGCCTGGGCGCCCTGCCGGAGGACCTGCTGCACGGCGTGCCCGCGTACGTGGACGGCTCCGGGCTGGAGCTCGGGGCGCAGGCCGGCGCGGCGTGGGTGAACACCGACCGCATGTGGGCCTACACCGAGGGCCTGGGCAACCCGGAGGCCGTGTGGCACCGGCACGGCATCCGCATCCTGCCCGGGCCGAGCTCGCTGTGGCTCGACGCCGACGGGCACCGGCTGCCCGCGCCGCTCTTCCCCGGCACGGACACCTTGGGCACGCTGGAGCACCTCCAGGCCACCGGCGCGGAGCACTCGTGGTTCGTGACCAACCGGCGCATCGTGGGCAAGGAGTTCGCGCTCTCGGGCAGCGAGCAGAACCCGGACCTCACCGGGCGGTCGGTGCGCGGGGTGCTGGGGCGGGTGCGCACGGACGTGCCGGCACCGGTGCAGGCCTTCGTCGACGCCGGGGACGACGTCATCGAGGCCGACGACCTGGAGACGCTGCTGGGCCGCATGGAGGCGATGGGCGGACGGCCGCTGGACCGGGCCGCCGTGCGCGAGGCCGTGGCCGCCCACGGACGCGAGGACGACCCGCAGCGCCGGCTGCTGCGCGACGCGCGGACCTACCTGGGCGACAAACTGGTGCGCTCCGTGGCGCCGCACGACCTCCAGGACCCGGCAGCCGGGCCGCTCATGGCCGTGCGGTTGCGCATCCTGAGCCGCAAGACACTGGGCGGGCTGGCCACGCGGTTGGACGGTGCGGTGCTCGACGCGGCCGGTGGGCCGGTGCCGGGGCTGTTCGCCGCCGGCGAGGTGAGCGGCTTCGGCGGCGGGGGCGTGCACGGCTACCGGTCGTTGGAGGGCACCTTCCTGGGTGGGTGCCTGTTCACCGGGCGGCGCGCGGCCGCGGGCGTCATCGCCGGCTGAGGGCCGCCAGCTCCAGCACACGGTCGCCGGGGGCGACGCACCAGGCCTCCAGCAGCTCGGCGTCGTGGCTGATGGTGAGCACCGTCAGCCCCGATGCGGCCCGCGCCCGCAGCAGGCCCACCACCGATGCCGTGGTGGCCGGGTCGAGCATGGCGGTGGCCTCGTCGGCCAGC
>NZ_KV824574.1:0-3521 GCF_001816045.1 Kytococcus sp. HMSC28H12 | reverse complement strand
CGCCCGGCTGGCCGCCGCGGGGCACCGCGCACGGGCCACCCGGTGCGTGCTGCCCGACCGCCCCGTGGCCGCCGTGGGCTGCGACCTGGTGGTGCTCTCCGAGGTGCTCTACTACCTCGACGACGCCACCCGCGGGGCGCTGCCCGCCGTGCTGGAGGCCGCGGTCCACGGCGTACCGCGGGCCGAGGTGCTGGCCGTCACCTGGCGCCACCACCCCGGCGACGCGCACCTGTCGGGCACTGCGGCCCAGGCCGAGCTGGACACCGGCCTGCGGACCGCCGGGTGGAGGCACCGCGTGGGGCACCGCGAGGAGGACTTCGTGCTCGACTCCTGGACGCGCACCGCCTCGAGCCCGACCGCCCACGACGCCCCGGAGGAGACATGACCCCCGTGACCCACCTCATCGACCTGCCGACCCCGCTGGAGGTCGGTGACCTGCCGCGCTGGTCGACCGACCCGGCCACCCTCCGCGATGCCGTGCACCGCCTCACGGCCGACGTGGACTGGGCGGGGCTCACCTGGCCGCAGCTGCTCGACGCGCTCGCGCGGCGGGGCGCCACCGACATCGGGTGGTCGCGTCTGGCCGAGGGGCACGCCGACGCCGTGCGTGTGCTGGCCCAGGCCGGCCGCACGCCCGAGCCCGGCGCGCTGTACGGCGTGTGGGCCTCCCGCTCCCGGGGCAGCGGACCGGTCGCCCGCCCGGTGCCAGGTGGCTGGGAGGTGTCCGGTGAGCTGCGCTTCGCCTCCGGGGTCGGCGTGCTGGACCGGGCGTTGGTCACGGCGGTGGACGCCGAGGGCACCCACCGCCTGCTCGACCTGCCCGTGGCGGGCTGGGAGGGCGCCCCCGCCTCGTGGCCCGTGACCGCCATGGCCACCTCGCGCTCCTGGACGGTGCCGGTCCGCACCACCTGTGCCGCCTCCGCCGAGGTGGGGGCACCCGGCTGGTACCTGGCGCGTCCGGCCTTCCTGCCCGGTGGGGTGGGCGTGGCTGCGGTGTGGTGGGGAGCGACGGTGCGGGTGGCGCGCGAGGCCGGGCGGTTCGGGGCCGGGGCCCCGCCGAGCCCCGAGCGTGCCCGGCGCCACGGTCTGGTGCGCACCGAGCTGGTGGCCGCGGGGGCCGTGCTGCAGGAGGCGGGTCGCCGGCTCGAGGAGTTGATGCCGCCGGGGTCGATGGGGGAGTGGGACGCCCTCGGTGCCGGCACCCGCGAGGCGCTGGCAGGCCTCTCGCAGGAGGTCCGCGCCGTGGTGGCCTCGGCCGGCACGCGGGTGCTGGGCCACGTGCGCGTGCTCGGCGGGGCGGTGGGTCTGGCACAGGACGAGGACCTGGCGCGCAGCGTGGCCGACCTGGAGGTCTACCTCGCCCAGCACCCCGCCGACCGGGCCGCCGTCGGGCTGGGGCAGCCTGCGTGACCCGCGTCGTCATCGGGGTGCCGGCGCGCGACGAGGCCGAGCTGCTCCCCGCCGCGCTGGGTGCCCTCGTCGCGGCTGCGGGGGAGGCGGTCAGGGTGGATGCGGGCAGGGCGGACCAGGTGCACCTCGTGGTCGCTGCCCACCGGTGCCGGGACGCCACGGCCGCCCTCGCACACGGGGTGTTGGCCGGCCCCCTGCCGGAGCACGTGACCGGCGAGGTGCTGCTCGACGGCGTCTCGGAGACGGTGGGGCAGGTGCGTGACCGCGCGCTGCGGCACGGCCTGGACCCAGGCGACCCCGCGCACACCTGGCTGTTCACCACCGACGCCGACTCCCGCGTCCCGGTCGACTGGCTCACCCGGGCCCTCGCCGCAGCACGCGCCGAGGACGCCGTCGCCGTGGCAGGGCTGGTGGACCTGGTCGGCTGGCAGGCACCCCCGGAGGCCCGCCGTGCCTACGACGCCGAGGTGGCCACCGGCCTGCACGCGCGAGGCCACTGGCACGCCTATGGGGCCAACCTGGCCGTTCGTGCGGACGCCTACCTCGCGATCGGCGGTTTCCCGCACCGCGCCCGGGGCGAGGACGTCGCCCTCGTGCAGGCCCTGCGAGCCGCCGGGCTGCCGGTGGCCACGCCCCGGGACCTCGTGGTGCACACCTCGGGACGCACCGACGGCCGGGCCGCCGACGGGCTCAGCGCCCTGCTGGCCCGGTTGGGAGGCACACTGGGGGCCCGCACCACCGACCCGCAGGAGCACCCATGACCCCACCCGAGGAGACGCCCACCCCCTCTGCCGGCCACCGCCGCGCCACCCTCTTCGTGAAGGGCCACGTGCAGGGCGTCGGCTTCCGCTGGTGGACCCGCAGCCGCGCCCTCGAGCTGGGGCTGGTGGGGCACGCCCGCAACATGTCCGACGGACGGGTGGAGGTGGTGGCCCAGGGGCGCGGCGCGGACATCGCCGCCCTGGAGGCCCTGCTGCGCGAGGACCCCTCGTCGCACGGCCGCCCCGGCCGCGTGGACGCCGTGGTGCGCCAGGAGGGTGACGCGCGGGAGGGCGTGACGGGCTTCGTCGAGAAGTGACGCGCGCCCGCGGCCCCAGGACGCGGGGCGCCCTTCCGTAGGATGACGCGACGGCCGCCGCCGTGACCGCCCGCTGACAGGAAGCCCCCACCCGTGTACGTGACGTCCCTGACCCTCAAGGGGTTCAAGTCGTTCGCCTCGTCCACCCGCATGGAGCTCGAGCCGGGCATCACCGCCATCGTGGGGCCCAACGGGTCGGGCAAGTCCAACGTCGTGGACGCCCTGGCCTGGGTGATGGGCGAGCAGGGCGCCAAGTCGCTGCGCGGCGGCAAGATGGAGGACGTCATCTTCGCCGGCACCTCCGGCCGCGCGCCGCTGGGCCGCGCCGAGGTGGCCATGACCATCGACAACAGCGACGGTGCGCTGCCCATCGACTACTCCGAGGTGACGATCAGCCGCACCATGTTCCGCTCCGGCGGGTCGGAGTACGCCATCAACGGCGCGCCCTGCCGCCTGCTCGACGTGCAGGAGTTGCTCAGTGACTCCGGCATCGGCCGCGAGATGCACGTCATCGTGGGGCAGGGCCAGCTCGATGCGGTGCTGCGCGCCACCCCGGAGGACCGGCGCGGCTTCGTGGAGGAGGCGGCCGGCGTGCTCAAGCACCGCCGCCGCAAGGAGAAGGCGCTGCGCAAGCTGGACGCGATGGAGGGCGACCTCGCCCGCGTCCGCGACCTCACCGCCGAGATCCGCCGCCAGCTGGGCCCGTTGGGGCGTCAGGCCGCCACCGCCCGCCGGGCCGCGGTCATCCACATCACCGTCCGCGACGCCCGTGCGCGCCTGCTGGCCGACGACCTCGTGCAGCAGCAGGCCGCGCTGGAGACCGACCTCGCCGACGAGAAGGCCGCCCTGGACCGCCGGCAGGAGGCCGAGGCCGCTCTGGCTGCCGCCTCGCAGGGGCTGGAGGAGCTGGAGCGCGCCGTGGCCACCGCCGACGAGCGGCACGACGCCTTCCGCAGCGCCTGGTTCGAGCTGGGCACCCTCGTGGAGCGCACCCGGGCCGCCGGCCGCCTGGCCACCGAGCGGGCCGGGCTGG
>NZ_KV824573.1:0-5782 GCF_001816045.1 Kytococcus sp. HMSC28H12 | reverse complement strand
CCGGCCCCGCCGGGCCTGTCGACCGGCCCGGCAGCCACTGCACCCGAGACCACCGCCTCGGCCTGGTCCGCCCGGAGCACGCCGGGGAGCCGCCGCTCCCCCCGCGGCGAGACCAGGCGGGCCGAGGGGTCGGTGTCCAAGGTACCGCGCGCCACCATCCAGCCGAAGAAGGCCCGCTGCGCCGCAGCACCCCGGGCGAGGGTGGTGCGCGCGAGGCCCCGGGCAGAGCGCGCCGCGGCGTGGGACCGCAGGTGGGCCAGGGTCACCCGGTCCCACCGGTCCACGCCCTGCTCCTGGAGGTGCTCGACCAGTCCCCGCAGGTCGGTCAGGTAGGCCCGGACGGTGTGGGCCGAGCGGCCACGCTCGTGCTCGAGGTGGTCGCCGAACTCCTCCACCGCCCGCGCCAGGTCCGTCCGCATGCGGGACAGTCCACCACGGCGTCCCGGAACCTGGGTGCGTGGTGGGCCGGCCCGGCCCGGGCGGGGCCGGGCCGGCGGACGAGTGCACAGTACCGGGCTCCGTGCGTCAGCGGGTGCGGACCCACCCCCGGTCCGTGCGCTGCACCTGACCGGCGAGCGCCAGCAGCCCCAGGGCCAACTCGGCCTCGGCGAGGGACCGGCCCCCCGCGCGGGCCACCGCATTGGTGGTGGAGCCCCGCGGGCTGACGACGTCCCAGCACCACCGGTGCTCGGGCTCCACCGCGTCCCGGTCCGCCGCCGGCCCCACCGGTACCGGCGCGAGGGCGGCACCCAGGGGTGACAGGGCCTCCAGGGCCTCCTGCGGCGTGGTGACCAGGGTCGCCAGGCCATCGCGGACCACCTGGTGGGTCCCCACCGAGAACTCCGAGGTGACCGGGCCGGGCACCGCGGCCACCGGGCGGGAGCAGGAGTCCGCCCAGCGCGCGGTGGACAGCGAACCCGACCGCGCACCGGCCTCCACCACCAGCGTGCCGCCGGAGAAGGCCGCGATGAGGCGGTTGCGGGTGAGGAAGCGCCCCCGGTGGGGTGCACAGCCCGGGGCGGCCTCGCTGACCAGCGCCCCCTGCCCGGCGACCGCCTGGAGCAGGTCCGCGTGTGCCGCCGGGTAGGGGCGGTCCACTCCCCCGGCGAGGAAGGCCACCGTCGTGCCGGGCGCCGAGAGGGCGCCCCGGTGGGCTGCGGCGTCGACGCCGAAGGCTCCCCCGGAGACGACCGTCACCCCCGAGGCCGCGAACTCCTGGCTCCAGGTGCCGGCCACCGACTGGCCGTAGTGGGTGGCGGCGCGAGCACCGACCACGGCCACCGAGCACTCCAGCGCCTCGGCCAGGTGGGACCGGCCCCGCACCCACAGGCACACCGGTGGGTGCTCGAGGCGGTCGGCGCCGTCGGGCCACTCCTCGTCACCCGGCACGAGCACCCGGACGCCCAGGCGCGCGGCGCGGGCCTCCTCCTCGGCCGGGTCCCACTGTGCGAGCCGGGGCGCGAAGCGACCCTTCGCCACCGAGGGGTCGGCCACGAGGTGCTCCAAGGCGCGTTCGGGACCGAGCCGCTCCAGCAGGGCGGTGGCCTCCTTGTCGCCGGGTTCGGACAGGCGGCTCCACGCGGCACGTGCCGCGCGCTCGGGCGACCAGCGCGGGGTCGGGGCGGACGGTGCGCTCATGCCGCCTCCACCCCGCGCAGCACCACGGCCTGCGCCACGTGCTCGGAGGTCACCGCACCCCCGTCGGACAGGTCGGCCAGGGTGCGGGCGACCCGCAGCACCCGGTCCACGGCCCGCGTGCTGAGCACGCCGGCGGCGTGGGCCGTCCGGAGGCGGTCCAGGGCGGCGGGCGGAACGGCGTGGGGGCCGCGGCGCAGGACGCTGCCCGGGGCGTGCACGTTGAGCGACCACGGGTGCCCCGCCCAGCGTTCCCGCTGCCGCTGCCGAGCCCGCGCCACGCGCTCGGCCACCACCGCCGAGGACTCCGGGAGCTCGCGCGTCATCGGCCAGACGGTGGTGGGGTCCATCTCGACCTGCAGGTCGATGCGGTCGCGGACGGGGCCGGACAGGCGCTTGGCGTACTGCCGGCGCGTGGTGGGCGTGCACTCGCAGACCGCGCCCGCGGTGGCCCGCCGGCCCGCGAGGCCGCAGGGACACGGGTTGGCCGCCAGCACGAGCTGGAAGCGCGCCGGCAGCTCCACCGCCCCCTCCGAACGCAGCACCACCACGCGCCCCTCCTCGAGCGGCTGGCGCAGCCCCTCCAGCACGTCGCGCCGCAGCTCGGGGGCCTCGTCGAGGAAGAGCACCCCGTGGGTGGCCCGGGAGACCGCCCCGGGGCGGGCCCGCCCCGACCCACCCCCGAGCACCGCGCTCGCGGTGGACGCGTGGTGCGGGGCCACGAAGGGCCTCACCCGGGTCAGGCCCACAGGGGTGGCCTCGGTGACCGACGCGATGGCCGCGACCTCCAGTGCCTCGTCCTTCTCCAGCGGCGGCAGGATGCCGGGCAGCCGCCGCGCCAGCATGGTCTTTCCCGTGCCGGGCGCCCCGTGCAGGAGCAGGTGGTGCCCGCCGGCGGCGGCCACCTCCAGGGCCCGTCGGGCGGCCTCCTGGCCCACGACTTCGGAGAGGCAGGCGACCTCCTCGGCGGCCGGGGGTTCCGGCAGCGCGGTGGTGCACCCCATCGGGCGGCCGTGGGTGACGTAGTCCTCCACCAGTGCCGCCAGGTGGGTCACGGGCAGCACCTCGACGCCGGGCACGGTGCAGGTGGTGGTCCACGACGCCGCGGGCACCACGACCCGCTCGACCCCGGCCGCCCGGGCGGCGAGCACCGCCGGGAGCACGCCCGGGACGGGGCGGACCTCCCCGTCGAGCCCGAGCTCCCCGACGTGTGCGACCTGCTCCACCGCCCCGGCCGGCACGACACCCGCCGCCGCGAGGATCGCCAGGGCGATGCCCAGGTCGTAGCCCGTGCCCCGCTTGCGCAGGTCGGCCGGGGACAGGTTGACCACCACCTTGCGGCTGGGCAGTTGGATGCCGGCGTTGGCCGTCGCGGCCCGGATGCGGTCCGGCGCCTGCGCGCACGCGGCGTCCGGCAGGCCCCCGATGGTGAAGGTGGGCAGCCCCGCGCCCATGTCGGCCTCCACCTGGACCATCCGGCCGGTCACCCCCACCAGGCCCACCGCCCAGGTGCGCCCGAGGGTCATGACACGGCCCCCGGCACGTGGTGGACGGTCACCGGGCCCCCGGGCGGCGCGAGCACCCCCAGCACGTCGATGCGGACCTCGTCCCACCGGCCCGGGTGCGCCTGCAGCCAGGCCGCGGTGAGGCGCCGCAGGCGGCGCCGTTGCGCCAGGGAGACCATCTCCACCGGCTCGCCGAAGGCCGCCGTGGAGCGGGTCTTCACCTCGCAGACCACGAGGCGGGGCCCCTCGGCCACCACGAGGTCGATCTCGCCGTGGGCCCCGTGGCGCCAGTTGCGGTCGAGCAACTCCGCGCCGCGCTCCTCCCACCAGCGGGCGGCGATGTCCTCCCCCTGCCGCCCCAGGGCTGTGCGTCGTGCAGTCATGCCCCGCAGCGTGGCCCCGTGCACCGGCGCGCGGTGGGCGAGGGCGCCGGGCCTGTGGCTGCGCCCCCGGGCCGGTCCCCAGCATCGAGGCGCCTGTGGGCGGCCCTCACTCGGGCAGCGTCAGCTCCTGCGGCGCGAGCTCCTCCACGTTGACGTCCTTGTAGGTCATGACCCGCACCCGGGAGACGAAGCGCGCCGGACGGTAGACGTCCCAGACCCAGGCGTCGGTGAGGTGCACGTCGAACCAGGTGTCGCCCGGCTCACCGGCCACCTGCACGTCCACCTCGTTGGCCAGGTAGAACCGGCGGTCGGTCTCCACCACGTAGGAGAAGAGCCCCACGACGTCCCGGTACTCCTTGTACAGGGCCAGCTCGGCATCGGCCTCGAAGCGGTCGAGATCCTCCTCGCTCACTCACACCTCCCGGTCGTCGGCCCACGGAAGGTCCTCCGTGGTGCTCGTCCCATCCTGCACCCCGAGCCGCCAGGAACGGCGGTGGTGGGTGCTCGGTCCGCGCCGCTCCAGCGCCTCGCGGTGGTCGGCCGCGGCGTAGCCCTTGTTGCGGGCCCACCCGTAGGGCCACATGCCCGGCTGCCGGGCCAGGCCGGCCATGAGGCCGTCGCGCTCCACCTTGGCCAGCACGCTGGCGGCGGCCACCGAGGAGCAGGTGCGGTCGGCCTTGGTCCGGGTCACCACCGGGGGCGTGGCCGACATCGCGCCGCCGACGCCCAGGCCGGCCAGGAGCCCGTCGGAGAGTGGGTCGGTGAGCCAGTCGTGGTTGCCGTCGAGCAGCACCACGTCCACCTCCACACCACAGGCCTCGAGGGCCCGCCGCCCGGCGGTGCGCAGCGCGCCCATGATCCCCCGGGCGTCCACCTCGGCCGCCGAGGCGTGCCCCACGCCCCGCGCCACACCCCATCGGAGCAGCTGCGGCACGAGTGCCTCCCGGCGGGCGGCGCTGAGGTCCTTGGAGTCGCGCACCCCCACCGGCGCGGTGCCCACGGCGGCGTCCACGACGACCACGCCCACGCTCACCGGCCCGGCCAGTGCCCCCCGCCCCACCTCGTCCATGCCGGCCACGCGCACGGCGCCACCGCGCAGCAGCTCGCGCTCGACGCGCAGGCTGGGCGTGGTGGCGCCGGTGCGGGGACGCCCTGGGGCGCCCGGGGTCACTTCGGGTCGGGCACGTCGGCGAAGACGTCCTTGCCCGGCAGGGTGCCCACGTGGTCGAACGGCCAGATGACGACGAAGGCGCCACCGGTCACGCGGTCCATCGGCACGGTGCCGTGGTAACGCGAGTCGCCGGAGTTGGAGCGGTGGTCACCCATGACCCACAGGTGGTCCTCGGGGACCTTCTCGTCGAACTCCACCAGGCTCGGCGGGTTGCCGGGGAACACGTACGGCTCGTCGATGCTCTTGCCGTTGACTTGCACGCGGCCCTCGGCGTCGCAGCACTGCACCCGGTCGCCCGGCAGCCCGATGACGCGCTTGATGAGGTACTCGTCGCCGTCGCCGGGCAGCACCCCGACGAACTGGCCGGCCTTGTGCAGCAGCGACTTGTCCTTGGGCGTGCTGCCGAGCCACTGGCCCGGGTCCTGGAAGACGACGACCTCGCCGCGCTCCACTGCGAAGGGGGTGGGGCTCAGCTTGTTCACCAGCAGGCGGTCGCCCTCCTGGAGCGTGTTCTCCATGGAGCCCGAGGGGATGAAGAAGGCCTGCACGAGGAAGGTCTTGATGAGGAAGGCGAAGAACAGGGCCAGCGCGGCCACCACCACGGTCTCCCGCAGCGCGCTGAGGAAGCCCCCGCGCTCCTTGACCGGTTCCCCCGGGGTCGCCGGGTCGGCCTCGAGGGAGGTGGACCCGGTGGCCGGCTGGTCGTCGGCGGCGTGGTTCGGCTCGTGCTGCTCGGGCGGCATCGACTGCTCCTCGGTGTTCACGGGGCCCACCGTACGCGGGCCACCAGTTCGTCAGACCGCACCACACCGCCCCCCGGCGCGGCCAGGTGGGTGCGTGAGTCCGCGGAGTGCACCGCATTGTCCCCCACCACCCACCACTCGTCCTCACCGAGCACCACGTCGAAGCGCTGGTCGAGCCCCTCCCCGCCCGGGCCGTGGGCGGGCACCGGGGTGCCGTTGCGCACCATCGCACCGTCGGTGCAGCACGAGACGCGGTCGCCGGGGGCGCCGACCACGCGCTTGACCACGTGCAGCCGCTCCACCCCGGGCGCACGGTCGCCCCAGGCGGCCGTGGCGTCGACGACG
>NZ_KV824572.1:1420-9680 GCF_001816045.1 Kytococcus sp. HMSC28H12 | reverse complement strand
GCAGGTTGGCCAGGCAGGCCTCGGCCCAGGCAGCGCGCCAGGCGTCGCGCTGCTCGGCCGGCAGGTAGCCCTCGATGGCGGCGCGCGCGTTGGCGCTCACCGCGCCGAGCACGCCGCCGTGACGCTCGTCGGCCAGGTTGGCGATGGCGGCGCGCACGTACTGCGCGGCGTGCAGGCGGCCGTCGCGGGTGGCGTCCCACAGGGCCCACCACGCGGTGGACCGGGAGGTGTCCTCCTCCAGGGTGCCCAGGTGCTCCACGAGGGTGGCGGTGCTGTGCTCGTCGAGGGCGAGCTTGGCGTAGGTGAGGTCGCCGTCGTTCACCAGCACCAGGTCCGGGCGGGCGGCTCCCACCAGGCCCTCCAGGCCTGCCACGCCGGCAAGGTCCACCGACGCCCCGGCCAGGTCCAGCTCGCCGTGGCCGGTGCGCTGCAGGCGGCCGTCGGTGAGTGCGTAGGTGCCCACGGCCAGGCGGTGCGGACGCAGCACCTCCTCGCCAGTCACGGGGTCGGTGCAGTGCTGGGTGAGGCGCGCGGCGGTGACCGTCCCGTCCTCGGCGGTGTCCACCTCCAGCCCGATGGTGGACACGCCGGCCGTGCGCAGCCACGGGCCCACCCACGCGTCGAGGTCGCGGCCCGAGGCCTCCTCGAGGGCGCGCAGCAGGTCCGGCAGCGTGGTGTTGCCGTAGGCGTGCTCGCGGAAGTACGCGGTGGAGCCGGCGAAGAACTGCTCGCGGCCCACGTAGTTCATGAGGTTCTGCAGCAGCGCGGCGCCCTTGGCGTAGGTGATGCCGTCGAAGTTCTGCCGGGCGGCCTCGAGGTCGTCGATCTGCGCGACCACCGGGTGGGTGGAGGGCAGCTGGTCCACGCGGTAGGCCCACAGCTTGCGGGCCGTCGAGAAGGCCACCCACGCGTCGGTGAACTCCGTCGCGTCCGCGCTGGCCTGCGTGCCCAGCAGTTCGGCGAAGGACTCCTTGAGCCACAGGTCGTTCCACCACTCCATGGTCACCAGGTCGCCGAACCACATGTGCGCCATCTCGTGGAGGATCGTGTTGGCCCGTCCGGCCCGCTGGGCGCGGGTGGGGGTGGAGCGGAACACGTAGTTCTCGGTGAAGGTCACGCAGCCCGGGTTCTCCATGGCGCCGAGGTTGTACTCGGGCACGAACACCTGGTCGTAGGTGCCCCACGGGTAGGCCACGCCGAAGGTGCGGTGGAAGAAGTCGAGGCCGGCGAAGGTGATCTCGAAGATCTCGTCGGCGTCGAAGTGCTCCACCAGGCTCTGGCGGCAGAGCAGGCCCACGGGCACCTCGAGCGTCTCGCCCTCGGAGGTGGTGCCCGTCCAGGTGCGCTCGGTGCGGTGGTACTCGCCGGCGCACATGGCGGTGATGTAGGTGCTCATGGGCAGCGTGGGAGCCCACTCGCGGGTGGTGCCGGCGGGCACCTCGTGGCCGGCCACGGTGCCGGCGGGGGCCTCGGTGGTGGCCACCTCGTCCTCGGCGTTGCAGCGCACCACCCAGTCGGTGGGGGCGGTGACCACCCAGGTGAACGCGGCCTTGAGGTCGGGCTGCTCGAAGGTCGTGTAGAGGCGGCGGCAGTCGGCCGGCTCGAAGTGCGTGTACAGGTAGGTGCGGCCGTCGGCGGGGTCGATGAAGCGGTGCAGGCCCTGTCCGGTGCGGCCGTAGGTGCCCACCGCCTGCACCACCACGCGGTGGCGGCCGGCGGAGAGCTCGGGCAGCTGGATGCGGGCGCCGTCGAAGGCGGCCTCGACGTCCAGCGGCTCCCCGTCCACGGTCACCGCGTCCACGCCCCCGAGGAAGCCCAGGAAGGTGGACCCTGCGGTGCTCGTGAAGTCGAGCGTCGTGGTGGTGCCGAAAGTTGTGGCCCCGGCGTCGGGTGCCGTGCGGCAGTCGATCTCCACCCGGTAGGCCAGGTCGCTGACCTGCGAGGCACGCTGCGCGGCCTCGGCGCGGGTGAGGTTGCGGGAGGAGTGCGGGGCGGTGGGGGTGTACGTCACGGGGGACAGTCAATCAGGGCGTGGTCCCCGTCACGTCTCCACCACCCCGGACGCCTGCGGACGAGCTGGTGGTCGGGTCGGTGGCTGTGGACGGAGGCCGCCTCAGGGGTCCACGACGGTGCCGGTCAGCGGCTCGTCGTCGGGGCCCTGGCCGGGCGGCGTCCCCTGGCCGGGCGGGGTACCGGGTGCCGGCCGCGGGGCGGCTCCCCCCGCAGGACGGGGTCGGCGGCGGGCCGAGAGGTCCGCGTGGCGCAGCAGCTCGCTGAACGGCACGTCGGTGTGCGGGTGCGTGGCCACCGGGGTGTCGCCGGAGAACACCACGAACACCGGGCGGGAGTGCAGGAAGGTCTGCAGCACCGAGCCGTCCACCACCGAGCGGGCGTGCGCCCGGGCGCGGCGCTTGGCGGCGGTCGGCCCCAGCGGCGTGCGGTCCACGAGGTTGCCGGTCGGGCGCGGGGTGGCGTCCGCCATCGGGCGGCCCTGTGCGTCGGTGGCCGGGGCCCGGCGACCGGTGCGGCGCTCAACCTCCTCCACCACGCCGGGAGCGTGCTTGCGCGCCTCGGAGACCAACGTGGGGCCGTACCTGCGCGCGGCGCCGGCGATCACCGGTCCGTACTTCACGGCGTTGCGGATGATCCTGGGGTTGACCACGGGGCCTCCTCGGGCGGGTGGCGGTTTCGCTGCCTCGTCATGATGCCAACACCGGTGCGTGGTCGCGCCTTCCCGGCCCCTACGCTGGGTGCATGCACCCCTCGGACCTCGGTCGTCGGCGCGGTCGCCGACTCGGACGCCTGGAGTACACCGGCGAGGGCCTCGAGCCCGACCACGTTCCCGCGGCCCCGTGGGCCGTGGTGCAGGAGTGGGTCCACGCCGCCCACCACCGGGCCCTGGAGCGGGGTGACGTGCCCGAGCCGGCCGCCATGGCCCTGGCCACGGTGGACGCCGAGGGCGCCCCGGACGTGCGCACCGTGCTCTGCCGCGACGTCTCCACCGAGGGCCTGCGCTTCTACACCTCCCTGGTCTCCGCCAAGGCCGAGCAGATGGCCGCCGACCCGCGTGTGGCCCTCACCTGGACCTGGCCGAGCATGTTCCGCGCCCTCCGCTTCCGCGGCGTGGCCGAGGAGCTGCCCCGCGACGAGGTGACCGCCTACTTCCGGCAGCGCCCCTGGGGGTCGCGCATCAGCGCCCACGCCAGCCGCCAGTCCCACCCGCTGGCCGACCGCGCCGAGCTGGTGTCCCGCGAGGCCGAGCTGGCCGAGCGGTGGCCGGACCGGGCCCGCGAGGACGACGTGCCCACCCCCGACCACTGGGGCGGCTACCTCGTGCGCCCCTACCAGGTGGAGGTGTGGACCGGCCGCCAGTCGCGCATGCACGACCGCTGGCGCTGGACCCTCACCGAGCCGCTCGACCTGGCCCGTCCCGTGGCCGACCAGCGCGACCTGCTGCTGCCGCTGGACTACGAGACGGCCTGGACGCACCTGGCCCTCCAGCCGTGACCCCGGCCGGGGGTGAGGGTCGCCTAACCCCCTGACCGCCGGACCCCGTACACTGGCGCCTCCGCACGTGCCACGGAAGGCAGGCCCAGGTGAGTGACCTCATCGACACCACCGAGATGTACCTCAAGACGATCTACGAACTGGACGAGGAGGGCATCCCGGCCCTCCGCGCCCGCATCGCCGAGCGACTGGGGCACTCCGGACCCACGGTGAGCCAGACCATCGCCCGCATGGACCGCGACGGCCTGGTGACCCTGGGGGAGGACCGCCGCCTCCACCTCACCGAGGAGGGGCGTGCGCAGGCCACCCGCATCGAGCGCAAGCACCGCCTGGCCGAGCGCCTGCTCGTGGACGTGATCGGCCTGGAGTGGGAGTACGTGCACGAGGAGGCCTGCCGCTGGGAGCACGTCATGAGCGACCGGGTGGAGCGCAAGATCCTCGCCCTGCTGGAAAACTCCGAGGAGTCCCCGTACGGCAACCCCATCCCCGGCCTCGAGGAGCTCGGTGGCGCCCAGGGCACCACCTTCCGCGACGGTGTGGAGCGCCTCGTGGACGTGGTCCGCGACGGGCACGAGGCCGTGTTCGTGCGCCGCATCGGCGAGCCCGTGCAGGTCGATGCCGAGGCCCTCGCCCTGCTCACGGAGGCCGGCGTGGTCCCCGGCGAGCGGGTGCAGGTGGAGGCCCGCGGCGACGACCGCGTGGTGGCCCGCGGCCTGCGCGAGGGCGTCACCGGCGGCGTCTCGCTGCCGCAGGAGATCGCGGTGCACGTGTTCGTCAGCCGCGTGGACCCCCGAAGTACCCAGCCCACCAAGTAACCCCCCCGGAATCGGAGACCCACCCCTCGTGCTCGTCGCCCTCGGCGTCCTCACAGTCCTCGCCCTGACCGCCCTCACCGGGTTCTTCGTCGCGCAGGAGTTCGCGTTCGTCTCGGTGGACCGCACCGAGCTGCGGGCCCGCGCCGAGGGGGGCGACGCCCGCGCCCAGAAGGCCTACGACCTCACCACGCGGCTGTCCTTCGTGCTCTCGGGTGCCCAGTTCGGCATCACCGTCACCACGCTGCTCGTCGGTTACGCGGCCGAGCCCCTCATCGGTGCCGGCCTGCGCGACCTGGTGGGCGCCGAGCAGGCCTCCCGTGGCGCCACCGCCGTGGCCATCTCGCTGGGGGTGCTGCTCTTCTCCACGATCGTGCAGATGGTGCTGGGTGAGCTGGGCCCCAAGAACTGGGCCATCGCCCGCCCGGTGGCCCTCACCCGGGCCCTGGCCGTCCCCACGGCGGCCTACCTCGCCGTGGTGGGCCCGGTGGTGCGCTTCTTCGACAGCTCGGCGGCGTGGCTGCTGCGCAAGGTCGGCATCGAGCCCGTGGAGGAGCTCGACTCCGCCGCCACACCTGAGGACCTGCAGCGCATCATCGACCAGTCCCACGCCAGCGGCCTGCTCGACGACGAGCTGCAGGACCTGCTCGACCGCGGGCTGGCCTTCCGCCACCGCACCGTCGGCGAGGTGATGACCCCCCGCGTGGACGTGGAGACCGTGAGCGCCGACGCGAGCGTGGCCGAGCTGGTGGACCTGCTCGCCACCGGGCACAGCCGCTACCCGGTGTACGGGCGCGACATCGACGACATCGTGGGCGTGGTGAGCATCTCCGACGTGCTCGAGGTGCCGGTGGCCGAGCGCGCCAGCACGGTGGTGCACCGCATCGTGGACGAGGCCGTGCTGCTGCCCACCTCGCTGGGCGTCACCAAGGCGCTGGAGGAGATGCGTCGCCGCCACCGGCAGATCGCGGTCGTGGTGGACGAGCACGGGGGCTTCGCCGGCGTGGTCTCGTTCGAGGACATCGCCGAGGAGGTGGTCGGCGACATCCTCGACGAGGACGACGAGGAGGAGTCGCCCGCCACCGAGCGCGCCGACGGCACCTGGCTGCTGCCGGCCAACCTGCGCCTGGACGAGGTGCGCAAGTTCACCTCCATCGCGCTGCCGGAGAGCGACGACTACGACACCCTCTCCGGACTGGTGCTCAAGACGCTGGGTCGCGTGGTGCAGGAGGGCGACGTGGCCGAGGTGGCCTGGACCGTCCGTGACGCCGACGGCGAGACCGTGCGCGCCTGCACCAGCCTGGAGGTGGTGGCGGTGGAGCGCCACGTGCCCGACGAGGTGCTGCTCGCGCCGGTGACCGTGGACGACGTGGAGGAGGTGGCCTGATGGGGGAGCTCGAGAAGATCCTGCTCTCGGTGCTGCTGTTGGCGGCCAACGGGTTCTTCGTGGCCGCCGAGTTCGGCATCATGGCCGCCAAGCGCCACCGCCTGGAGGAGCGCGCCGAGGCCGGGGGGCGTGCCGCCCGCGCCGCCGTGGCCTCCAGCAAGGAGCTCTCGCTCATGCTGGCCGCCAGCCAGCTGGGCATCACCCTGGCCACGCTGGGCCTGGGTGCCATGGCCGAGCCGGCCATCGCCCACCTGCTGGAGCCGGTGCTGCACGCCCTGCACGTGCCCCACGCGCTGACCCACCCGGTCGCCCTGGTGGTGGCCCTGACCCTCGTGACCTACCTGCACATGGTGGTCGGCGAGATGGCGCCCAAGTCGTGGGCCATCGCGCACCCGGAGACCGCCGCGGTGGTCGTGGCCCTGCCCTTCCGGGCCTTCGCCATGGTGACCAAGCCGTTCATCTGGCTGCTCAACGAGATCACCAACCTGGGGCTGAGGCTGGTGGGCGTGGAGGCCGTCGACACCATCGAGGAGGAGCACGGGCCGGCCGAGTTGCAGCGCCTCATGTCCTCCTCGCAGGAGGCCGGCGTGCTGCCCGACGAGGACGCCCGCCTGCTGGCCGGCGCGTTCCGTCTGGAGAACCAGGACCTCTCGGCGGTCACCCGGCCGGCGCGCGACCTCGTGACCATCGACGTGGGCGCCACCGCGGCGGACGTCGAGGAACTGAGCCGCCGCACGGGGCGTTCGCGCCTCATCGTGACGCACGGGTCGCGCTACGTGGGCCTGGTGCACGTGCGCGATGCCGTGACCGCGCGGGCCACGGGCACCAACCCGGGCGTGGTGGACCTGCGCCAGCAGATGCCGACGCTGCGCCGCGAGCTGCCCCTCATCGACGCCGCCACGCAGATGCGGCAGCACCGCGCCCAGCTGGCGATGGTGGCCGACCCCGCCGGGCGCAAGGTGGGCATGGTGGCGCTGGAGGACATCCTCGAGCAGATCCTGGGCCAGTTCGACGACGAGACCGACGAGCTGGTGCGCGCTGCAGGTGCCAACCGGGGCCTGCGTCGGGCCCGGGTGACTCCGGCGGTGGCGCCGTGACCGGGTGGCGGCCGTGGGCGCTGGTGGCGCTCGGCGGCGCGGTCGGGTCGGTGGCCCGGGTGCTGCTCTCCGAGGCGTGGGGGTCCGCGGTGGGTGTGCTCGTGGTGAACCTGGTGGGGGCCTTCCTGCTGGGTCTGGCCGATGCCGTGTGGTCCGGTCGGCGGCCGGGGCTGCTCGTGCTGGTGGGCACCGGGGCGCTGGGCGGGTTCACCACGGTGAGCGGGTGGGCGCTGCTCATGGCCGGGTCGTGGGCGTGGTTCTGGGCCGGGCCGCTCCTGCTGGCGGTCGGTGTGCTGCTGGCCTGGGCGGGCGTGCGCGTGGGGCGGGTCGTGCGGGGGCAGGACGGTGTGGGGGCCGTCGGTGGCGAGGCGGCGGTGCGCTGATGCCCTCGGTGACGGTGCTGCTCTGGGTGGCCGTGGGCGGCGCGCTGGGTGCCGTGGGGCGGTACGCGGCCGACCGGGCGGCGCAGCGGTGGGTCCCGGCCGTGGCCGAGGTGGGCGTGCTCGTGGCCAACCTCGTGGCGTGCGCGCTGCTGGGCTGGGTGGCCGGGGGAACGGTGCTGGTGTCGTCGGCCCCGGGGTCCGCGCCGTTGCCGCTGGTGTCCGGACCCGTGCTGGGCTGGGACTGGTGGCTGCTCGGCAGTGGGCTGGCCGGGGCGCTGAGCACCTGGTCGACGCTGACGCTGCAGGTGGTCCGGCGGTGGGTGGCCGGGGACCGGGCGGTGGCCGCTGCGCTGGGGCTGGCCACCTGGGTGCTGGGAGCCGGGGCGGCGCGGCTGGCGGCCGAGGCGTCCGTGGCGCTGACGGGCTGAGGTGCGTCTCGGCGCCGGGCACGTTCCCTGCATCGGGCCGGCCCTGTGGACGGCCGGGGGATGTTGTCGGGGGTGCCCCCTAGCCTGCGGGCATGAGGTTCTTGCAGACGAGCGACTGGCAGTGGGGCATGACCCGGCGCTGGTTCTCCGAGGCCGACCAGGCGCGCTTCACGCAGGCGCGCAACGACGCGGTCGTGCGGGCGGGGCAGGTGGCGGCCGAGCACGGCTGCGCGTTCATGGTGGTGGCGGGGGACGTCTTCGACTCCAACCAGCTCGGGCGCGACACGGTGCGACGGGCCATGGAGGCGCTGCGGCAGGTGCCGGTGGACGTCTACCTGCTGCCCGGCAACCACGACGCGCTCGACGCCGCCTCGATCTACGACCAGGAGGTGTTCACCGGGGCCGGGTTGGGGCACGTGCACGTGCTGCGCGACAGCGAGCCCGTGACGGTGGCCGAGGGGGTGGAGCTGGTGGGGGTCCCGCTGACCACCAACCAGCCGGACCGCGACGTGGTGGCCGAGGTGCTCGACCTCCTCGACCCGCCGGCCGACGGGGTGCGGCGGGTCCTCGTCGCCCACGGCCAGCTGCGGGAGCTCGACCCGGGCCACCGGGTCTCGGCGCTCGACGGCGCCCGCATGCGGCGGGC
>NZ_KV824572.1:0-1400 GCF_001816045.1 Kytococcus sp. HMSC28H12 | reverse complement strand
GCGGTGGAGGTGACGGACTTCCGCGACGAGCACGTGGGGGACGTGCTCGTGGTGGACCTGGGCCAGGGGGAGGAGCAGCCGTCCTGCGAGGTGGTCCACGTGGGCACCTGGCAGATGCTGCAGGTCTCCCGGCAGGTGGACTCCGCCGACGACGTGGCGCGGCTCCGGGCCGAGTGGGAGGCCGTGGAGAACAAGTCCACCGTGGTGCTCAAGCACGCCCTCACTGGCACGCTGACGCTCACCGAGGACGTCGCGCTGCAGGAGCTGCTGGAGTGGGCGCAGGACGCCTTCGCCGCGGCCTTCGCGTGGGACCGCCACACCGACGTGGTGGTGGTGCCGGACGACGCGGAGTTGGCGGACATCGGCATCGGGGGTTACGTGGCCCGCGCCGCGCAGGACCTCACGGACACCGCCGGGGCCGGCGGTCGGGACGCGGTGGCTGCCTCGGACGCGCTGCGCCTGCTGTACCGCTACGCACGGGGAGGAGCACGGGCATGAGGATCCACCGCATCGAGGTGCAGGACCTGCGAGGGGTGGAGCACGCCGTGCTCGCGGACGTGCCGGAGGCCGGGGTGCTCGTGCTCGAGGGGCCCAACGAGGCCGGCAAGAGCACGATGCTCAAGGCCCTGGACATGCTGCTGACGGAGAAGGCCTCCGCCAGGAAGCAGTACGTGAAGGACTCCCAGCCGGTGGGGCGCGACGTGGCCCCCCGGGTGAGCGCCGAGCTGACCATCGGGCCGGAGCGCTTCGTCTACACCAAGCAGTGGCTGCGCAGCCCGAGCACCGAGTTCCGGGCCGTCGGGGGCGCGCGCCGCCTCACCGGCGACGACGCCCACAACCACGTCAGCGGGCTGCTGGCCGAACACGGGGACGAGACGCTGCGCCGCGCGCTGCAGCTGCTCCAGGAGGGGCCGCTGGAGGTCACCGGCCTGGACGGCTCGCAGCGCCTGGCCGCGGCGCTCGACGCCGCGTCCGGTGGTGAGGCGGCCGACGAGCAGGGCGAGGCCGCCACGCTGCTGGAGCGTGTGGAGGCCGACGCCGGGGAGTGCTGGACGGCCAAGGGACAGCCGCGCGGCGAGCTCAAGCGTTTGCAGGACGCGCACGCCGAGGCGGTGGCGGCGGAGGAGGCCGCGCAGGCCGCCGTCGACGCCATCGAGTCCGAGGTGCAGCGGGCCGCCGACCTGGCCCAGCGGGTGGAGGCCGCCGACGAGCGGCGACGGGTTGCCCAGCGCACCCGCGACGAGCTGGAGAAGCGGTGGGCCGACACCGAGTCCGAGCGATGTGCCGTGGCCGAGGCCGAGGAGGCCCTGCGCCGGGCGGGACGGGAGCACGAGCGTGCCGTGGCCGATGCCGGGGCCCGCGAGGAGCTGGTGGCCGAGGCCGAGCGGGCCACGGCGGAC
>NZ_KV824571.1:10921-15342 GCF_001816045.1 Kytococcus sp. HMSC28H12 | reverse complement strand
CACAGGATCCCGATAACGATTCCCCCAAGAACACCCGCCCCTGCCGAACGCCCCCCAGACATGAGTGCGCCCGGGCCGTGGTCACACACACCCACGGCCCGGGCGGCTTGTTTGTCGGGGAGTCCCCAAGGGGGGAGGGCCTCGACCCGACGGGAACCGGAGTCCCCACCCACGCAGCCGGTCGCACAACGCCTGCGTGGGAGTCCTTGTGCCTGGTCAGTCCGCCTTCTCGCCGGCGGTCACGTCCAGGTCCTTCTTCTGCCCGTCGCGCACGACGGTGAGCTTCGCGGTGTCGCCCACCGCCCGCTCGTGCATCTGGGCAATGAGCGCCCACATGCTGTCCACCGGCTCGCCGTCGATGGCGACGACGACGTCCTTGGCCTTCAACCCCGCCTTGGCGGCAGGCCCGTCCGGCTCCACCGAGGCGATGCCGGCGCCGTTGACGCGCGCGTCGTCCACCTCCACCGTGGTGTCGCCCACGCGCACGCCCAGCTGGGCGTGGGTCGCCTTGCCGTGCTCGATGAGCTCGGAGGTGACGTTCTTCATCTGCGTGGCGGTGATCGCGAAGCCGATGCCGATGTTGCCGGACGCCTGGGGGTTGGACCCCAGCGTGGCGATGGCGGAGTTGATGCCCACCAGCTCGCCCGACGAGTTTACCAGTGCCCCACCGGAGTTGCCCGGGTTGATGGCCGCGGAGGTCTGGACCGCGTTGGTCACCACCTGGGTCTCGGTGTCGCCGGCGCGCACCGGCCGGTCCAGGGCGCTGACGATGCCGGTGGTCACCGTGCCGGACAGGCCCAGCGGGTTGCCCACGGCCATCACCGGGTCGCCGACGCGCAGGCCGGTGTCGTCGCCCACGGTGATCGGCTTCAGGTCCTTGGGGGCGTCCTTCAGCTTGAGCACCGCGAGGTCGGTCTCGGCGTCCGTGCCCACCACCTCGGCGGGGTAGGCACGGTTGTCGCCGAGCGTGACGGTGATGTTCTGGGCGCCGTCGACCACGTGGTGGTTGGTCACCACGTGGCCCTGCTCGTCCAGGATCACGCCGGACCCGGACCCGCCCGAGGTGGCGCTCTGCACGGAGATGGCCACCACGCTGGGCGAGACCTTCTCGGCCACCCCCGACCAGTCCACGCCGTCGGCCGTCGCCGCAGGGGTCTTCCCGGCCGCGGCGGCGTCCCCCGCCGTGGCCTCCTGCTGCGTTCCCTCGTCGGCCTTCGGGCTCGGGTTGCTGGCCGGGGCGCCCTGCGCCACCTGGCGCTGGGTGCTCGTCGTGGTGTCGTCACCGCCGCCGATCACGCCGTTCTCGGCGAGGGTCCAGGTGCCGGCCGTCGCCAGGGCAGCGGAGAGCACCGCAACTGTGGGGACCTGCCACCACCCGCGACGCGGGGGGACGGCCTCCTGGGTCCGTGCCGTGTACTCGTCCATGTCTGCTCCTCTCGACGACCTGCAGTCCACCACCCGATGCTTGGGCCGCGCTGCACCGTCGCTGGGATTTCTCTGGGAGTCCCGGGCCTGGTCCCCGCGGTGGGGTCGGGCTCAGCCCAGGGCGGGCAGCCGCACCTCGAACGTCGCGCCGCCACCGGATGTTCCCAGCGCCCGCACCGACCCGCCGTGCTGCTCCACCGTGGTGGCCACGATGGCCAGCCCCAGCCCGGACCCGCCGCCCGCACCGCGCTGGCGGGAGGGGTCGGAGCGGTAGAAGCGCTCGAACACGCGCTCGCGCTCCTCCTCGGGGATGCCGGGGCCGTGGTCCACCACGCGCAGCACCACCTCGTCGCGGTCGCGGCCCACCTGCACCTCGATGGGGCCGTCGGTGGTGTGCCGCACGGCGTTGGCCACGAGGTTGGTCACCACCTGGCGCAGGGCCGGCTCCCGGCCGGCCACCGGGGTGGCGCCCAGTGGCTGGCCTGCCAGGCCCTGGACGCGCAGGGTGCGCTCCGGCGCCCAGGCGCGGGTGTCGGCCACGGCGTCGCCGGCCAGCACGGTGAGGTCCACCTCGGTGGTCTCGGCGTCGTCGGTGCCGGGGGAGGCCGCGAGGCGGTGCTGCTCGTCGGCGTCCAGGCGCGCCAGCGTCATGAGGTCCTCCACGAGCACTCCCATGCGGGTGGCCTCGTCCTCGATGCGGCGCATGGCCGCCGTGGTGTCCTCGCGCCCGGTGATGGCGCCCGACCGGTACAGCTCGGCGTACCCGCGGATGGCCGCCATCGGCGTGCGCAGCTCGTGGGACGCGTCGGCCACGAAGCGCCGCATCTTCTGCTCCGAGGCGTCGCGGAGCTGGAAGGACCGCTCCACGTGAGCCAGCATCAGGTTGAGGCTGGTGGCCAGCGAGCCCACCTCGTCGCGGGTGCCCGGGTGCGGCACGCGGCGCGAGAGGTTGCCCTCGGCGATGCCGGCCGCGGTGTCCTCGATCTGCGTGAGCGGCCGGAACGCCCGGTTCATGAGCGGCCAGCCCACCAGGGCGCTGGCCACCAGGGCGAGCAGTCCCACGCTGAGGGTGAAGATCTGCAGGTTCCGTACGGCCTCGTCGATCTCACGTAGGGGCCGGGCCACGGCGTAGGTGGCCACGTGGTTGGCGTCCACGCCGGCCACCACGCGCCAGCGGTCGCCGTTGCCGTCGGTCACCGTGAACGGCCGGCCGCTGCGCACCCGCTCGTCCTCGGGGGAGAGGTAGTCCACCCGCGGGGTCGAGCCCGTGCTCTGCGGTGCGGTGACGCTGATGGGCTGGTGGCCGTTCACCGGCATGAACTGGATCCAGTAGTTGTTGGGCGGCCGGAAGCCGGTGGACCCCGCGGTGGTGAAGCTGTCGAAGGCCGACTGCGCCACCGGGGCCGCGGCCCGCTGCAGCTGGTCGTCCACCTGCCGCACCAGGAACTGCTGCATGAGCACCGCCAGGGCGATGGCGGTGGCCGTGAGCGCCCCGGCGATGAGCACCATCGCCACGGTGAGCAGGCGCACCCGCAGCGGCCAGTGGCCGGGTGCCCACCAGCGGCCGCGGCGGGTGCGCCGGGCCCGGGTGCCGGAGGTGGCGGGGGTCACGCGACCGACTGGGGCGGCATCCGCAGCACGTAGCCCACTCCGCGCTTGGTGTGGATGAGGGGCGGCAGGCCCTCGGTGTCGATCTTGCGGCGCAGGTAGGAGATGTAGCTCTCCACGATGCCCATCTCGCCGCGGAAGTCGTAGTCCCACACGTGGTCGAGGATCTGCGCCTTGGAGAGCACCCGGTTGGGGTTCTGCAGCAGGTAGCGCAGCAGGTTGAACTCGGTGGGGGAGACCTCGATGACCCGGCCGGCGCGCACCACCTCGTAGGTGTCCTCGTTGAGGGAGAGGTCCTCGAAGGTGAGCACGCGGTCGTCCTGGGGGTCGTCCTCGGCGCGGCTGCGGCGCAGGATGGCGCGGATGCGGGCCACCACCTCCTCGAGGCTGAAGGGCTTGGTGACGTAGTCGTCGCCGCCGACGGTGAGGCCCTTGACCTTGTCGTCCACGGAGTCGCGCGCGGTGAGGAAGAGCACCGGCATGTGCTGGTCGCGCTCCCGGAGGCGGCGCGTGATGGTGAAGCCGTCCACGTCGGGGAGCATCACGTCGAGCACGAGCAGGTCGGGCTCCACCTCGGCGGCCAGCTGCAGCGCCGTGCTGCCCTGCGCGGCGGTGTGCACCTCGAACCCGGCGAAGCGCAGGCTCGTGGCCAGCAGCTCGCGGATGTTGGGCTCGTCCTCGACGACGAGCAGGGTGGCGTCAGCGGTGGTGTCCATGCTCCCAGCGTCGCGGAGTCGGCTGGGAGTTGGCTGGAGGCTCGCTGGGCGGTCGGCGAGGGGGTGCAGGTGGCACCATGTGCGCATCGTGAGCACTCCCACCGCGCCCTCGGGCGCCCCCGCGTCCCCGTCCGCCGACCTCCCCGCCCGGGCCCTGTGGGTCCCGGCGGTGCTCGTCGCCCTCGTGGCCACCGCCACCCTGCTGGTCAAGGGCGGCTGGCCCATCGACCTGGAGGTCTACCGGTGGGGCGGGCAGCTCGTGGCCGACGGGGACCCGCTCTACGTGGCCCGTGACGGACTGCCCTTCACCTACCCGCCCTTCGCGGCGCTCGTGTTCGTGCCGCTGGCGCTCGTGCCGCGGGCGGTGGCGGTCGCCGTGCTGACCCTCGCGTCCGCGCTGGGCCTCGTGGTGGCGCTGCGGCGGGCCCTGGAGGGGCGGCGCGAGGGCAGCATGACCCTCCTCGGACGCCGACTGGCGCCCACCTGGCCGGTGCTGGGGGCCCTGGGCGTGGCGGCCGTGGTCTGCGAGCCGGTCTGGCAGACCTTCTCCTTCGGTCAGGTCAACCTGCTGCTGGCCGGGCTGCTGGCCGCCGACCTGCTGCGCCGCGGCGACCGCCCCTGGCGCGGGGTGTGGCTGGGCGGGGCTGCCGGCATCAAGCTCCCCCCGGTCTT
>NZ_KV824571.1:9661-10901 GCF_001816045.1 Kytococcus sp. HMSC28H12 | reverse complement strand
CCCCGCCAGTGGCGGGCCGCCGGCGTGGCCCTGGCCTCGATGCTGGCGACGGTGGGCCTGGGCTTCCTCCTGCTGCCCTCGGACTCCCGCGCCTTCTGGAGCGAGGTCCTGCCCGAGACCGGCCGCATCGGCGCCCCCAGCTACGTGGCCAACCAGTCGGTCAAGGGCCTGCTCGCCCGCTTCCTCGGCGACGAGGCGCCCGCCCTGGACCCGGCCTGGTTCGCCCTCGCCAGCGTGGTGGGGCTCGTGCTCGTGCTCGCCGCCGCCCGGCTGGCGGCCCTGGGCGACCGGGCGGCCGGGCTGTGGGTCGCGGCGCTCGGCATGCTCATGGCCTCGCCGGTCAGCTGGTCGCACCACTGGGTCTGGCTGGCGCCGCTGGCGCTGGCTGTACTGTGCTCCGAGGCCCGCCGGGACGTGCCGCGCCCCGCGCGCTGGGCCGTCGCGGCGATGCTGGGATCGGCACTGCTGCAGGTGATCTGGTGGGTCCCTTCCCGAGACGGTCGCGAACTGGAGTGGAACGCATGGCAGGTGCTGCTGGGGAACGCGTACGTCTGGTGCGCGCTGCTGATGACGGTGGCGTTGGTGCCGCTGGCGGTGGCGCAGGTGCGCGCGCTGCTGGCCGGACGCGGGGGCGTGGGGTCCGCCGCGTGAGCCGCGCCGACGGCCGCCCCACTGCGCCGCTGGACCGCCCGGCCACCTCCCCGTGGGTGTGGTTCCCCGGCTTCGTGCTGGTCACCGCCGCCGTGCTGTACATGCTGCGCATGCGCGACGTCCCGCCGCTGGACCTGCGCGTCTACTCCAGCGGCGTGCGGGCCCTGCTCGACGGCCAGCCGGTGTACGACCTCACCTACACCGGCTCGATGCTGACCTTCACCTACCCGCCGTTCGCGCTGCTGGCCTTCCTGCCCATGGCCTGGGTGGGGGACTGGATGGGGTCGGCGCTCACCCTCGTGGCCTCCGTGGCCGCCGTCGGCTACCTGCTCCACACCGCCCTGGGGCGCACCCGGGTGGGCGCGGTGGTGGCCACCGTGCTCTTCCTGGCCGCCATGGCCGCCGAGCCGGTCTGGCTCACCATGCACTTCGGACAGGTCAACCTCGTGCTGGCCGCCCTGGTGACCGCTGACCTCCTCGGCGGGCGCGACCGGTGGTGGCGCGGCATCGGGCTGGGCGTCGCCGCCGGCATCAAGCTCTCGCCGCTCACCTTCGTGGCCTGGCTGCTGCTCACCCGCCAGTGGCGGGG
>NZ_KV824571.1:0-9641 GCF_001816045.1 Kytococcus sp. HMSC28H12 | reverse complement strand
CCCCGCCAGTGGCGGGCCGCCGGCGTGGCCTTCGCGACCTTCCTGGCCACCATCGGCCTGTCCTTCGCGGTGGTCCCCGGCACGGCCAGGGCGTTCTGGTTCGACACCCTCCCCGCATCGGCCGGCGGGTCGCCCAACCACATGACCGACGCCATCAACCACTCCATGCCCAAGGAGTACCTGGGCAACCAGTCCGCCATGGGCTTCTTCAGCCGCCTCTACGGTCCCGGCACGGATGCCGCCAGCCTGGCCTGGCTGCTCGTGGGCGGTGTGGTGTCCGTGGCCATCGTGGCCGTGGGCGCCTGGCTGGTGCTGCGCGGCGAGCGGGTGCTCGGTTTCTTCACCGCCGCGCTGGCCGTGGTGGTGGCCTCCCCGGTGGCGTGGACGCACCACTGGGTGTGGGCGGTGCCGCTGGCCGTCGCGCTGTGGGAGTCCGCGCCCCGCGTGGCCCCGATGATGCGCCTGGCGCCCGGGCACCTGCGCGCGCTCGCCGGGCTGGTGGCCCTGGTGCTGGTGGCCGACGCCCACTGGTGGGCGCCGGGCCGCGAGATGAAGGAGCTCCACTGGAACCCGCTGCAGATGGTCGTGGGCAACGACTACCTGCTGGCCTTCCTCGTGCTGCTGCTCGTGCTGGGGGCCGGCGTGGTGCGCGGTGGGGCGCTGGCGCCCTGGCGCGAGGGTGCTGCCAGCCGCGACTCCCGCGCTCAGGCCTCCGGCGAGGCGAGCTCGGCGGGCACCTCCTCGGCATCGAGGATGCGGTAGGCGTACCCCTGCTCGGCGAGGAAGCGCTGGCGGTGCGCGGCGAACTCGGCGTCCACCGTGTCGCGCGTGACCACCGTGTAGAAGTGCGCGGTGCGCCCGTCGCTCTTGGGGCGCAGCACGCGACCCAGCCGCTGGGCCTCCTCCTGGCGTGACCCGAAGGTGCCGGAGACCTGCACGGCCACCGACGCCTCGGGCAGGTCGATGGAGAAGTTGGCCACCTTGCTCACCACCAGACGGGTGATCTCCCCGGCGCGGAAGGCCTCGAACAGCCGGCCACGCTCCTTCTGCGGGGTCTCGCCGGTGATGATGTCGCAGTCCAGCCGGTTGGCGATCTCCTCGAGCTGCTCCAGGTACTGGCCGATGACGAGCAGCTGGTCCCCGGCGTGGTGCTCCACGATGCGCTCGAGCACCGGCAGCTTGGCCGCGGCGCAGGCGGCCAGGCGGTAGCGGGTGTCCGGCTCGGCGGTGGCGTAGGCCATGCGGTCGGACTCGGGCAGGGTGACGCGCACCTCCACGCAGTCCGCCGGGGCGATCCAGCCCTGGGCCTCGATGTCCTTCCACGGCGCGTTGTACCGCTGCGGGCCGATGAGGCTGAACACCTCGTCCTCGCGGCCGTCCTCGCGGACCAGGGTGGCCGTGAGACCCAGCCGGCGGCGGGCCTGCAGGTCGGCCGTCATCCGGAAGATCGGGGCCGGCAGCAGGTGCACCTCGTCGTAGACCACCAGGCCCCAGTCGCGGGCGTCGAGCAGGTCCAGGTGCGTGTACACGCCCTTCCGGCGGGTGGTGAGCACCTGGTAGGTGGCGATGGTGACCGGCCGCACCTCCTTGACCGCGCCGGAGTACTCGCCGATCTCGTCCTCGGTGAGGGTGGTGCGGCGCAGCAGCTCGGCCTTCCACTGCCGGGCCGACTGGGTGTTGGTCACGAGGATCAGCGTGGTGGTCTGCTGGCGGGCCATCGCCCCGGCGCCCACCAGGGTCTTGCCGGCGCCGCAGGGCAGCACCACCACGCCGGAGCCGCCGTCGGCGAACCCGTCCACGGCGTGCTGCTGGTAGGGGCGCAGCTCCCAGTCGCCCTCCAGCGCGATGGGGTGGGCCTCGCCGTCGACGTAGCCGGCCTGGTCGTCGGCGGGCCAGCCGGCCTTGATGAGCTCGCTCTTGAGCGCGCCGCGCTCGGAGGGGTGCACGGCGATCGTGTCGTCGTCCACGCGGGCACCCAGCATCGGGGCGATCTTCTTCTGGCGGGAGACCTCGGTGAGCACCGCGCGGTCGGTGGAGTGCAGCACCAACCCGGCGGTGGGGTGCTGCTCCAGGGTGAGGCGGCCGTAGCGGTCCATCGTCTCGGCGATGTCCACCAGCAGCGGCTGCGGCACCGGGAAGCGGCTGTGGCTCACCAGGGCGTGCACGACCGTCTCGGCGTCCAGTCCCGCGGCGCGCGCGTTCCACAGGGCCAGCGGGGTGATGCGGTAGGTGTGCACGTGCTCCGGCGCGCGCTCCAGCTCGGCGAACGGCGCGATGGCGCGGCGGGCGGCCTCGTAGCCGTCGTGGTCTACCTCGAGGAGCACGGACTTGTCGCTCTGGACGATGAGGGGACCGGTCATGGGGGCGACAACGCGGCGGCCGGTCGCGCTGTTCCGTGGCAGCGGGTCTGCGTGGGGTGTGGGGCGTCGGGGGTGGGCCCCGGCGCGCGGCCCGGCGCACGGGAAGGCTCACCCGGCACGGGAAAGGTACTGACGGCACGGGACGTTTCGCGTGCGGGCACCACCCTTCCCGTGCCGTGTGGGGTTGCGCGCGCGGAGCCGTGGAGCCGCGGCCCGGCCCGGGGCACGCCCTCTCCCGCCCGGCCCGCCCGGTGGCACACCGCACGCGGTGCGAGGATGGGGTGACCCACGTCACCGTCCCCGAGGAGCCCCCGTGCGCACCGCCCAGATCGAGACCGCCCGCGACCTCACCCCGGACCTGGGAGCCGTCGGCGGCATGCCTGAGTCGGTCACCATCTACGAGGTCGGCCCGCGCGACGGGCTGCAGAACGAGAAGGGCGTGATCCCCACCGAGACCAAGGCCGAGTTCGTGCGCCGCCTGGTGGACGCCGGTCTGGACACCGTGGAGACGACGAGCTTCGTCCCGCAGAAGTGGGTGCCTCAGCTGGGTGACGCCGAGGAGCTCATCGGACAGCTCGGTGACCTGGCGAAGGGGCCGAAGCGGCCGGTCCTCGTGCCCAACATGAAGGGCTTGGAGCGCGCGCAGGCCCTGGGGCTCTCCAGCATCGCGGTGTTCGGCTCGGCCACCGAGGCCTTCGCGCAGAAGAACCTCAACCGGGGGCGCGAGGAGCAGTTCGAGATGTTCGCCCCGGTGGTGGAGCAGGCGCGCGCCGAGGGCATGTGGGTGCGCGCGTACGTCTCCATGTGCTTCGGCGACCCGTGGGAGGGTTCGGTGCCGGTGGAGCAGGTGGTGGACACCTGCCAGCGCCTCATGGACCTGGGCTGCGACCAGCTGAGCCTGGGCGACACCATCGGCGTGGGTACGTACGCGCACGTGCACCACCTGCTGGACGGTCTGGAGGCCGTGGGCCTGGGCACCGACCGCATCGGCGTGCACTTCCACGACACCTACGGTCAGGCCCTCTCGAACACGATGGCGGCCCTCTCCCGCGGGGTGCGCGTGGTGGACGCCTCCGCCGGTGGCCTGGGCGGCTGCCCGTACGCCAAGTCGGCCACCGGCAACCTCGCCACCGAGGACCTCGTGTGGGCCCTGGAGGGCATGGGCATCGAGCACGGCGTGGACCTGGAGAAGCTCGTGGCCACCAGCACGTGGATGGCCGAGCAGCTGGGCAAGCCCTCGGCCAGCCGGGTGGTCAAGGCGCTCGCCGGCTGACCGGGCCCCACCCCGCAGACGCAGATCCCCGCCTGCGGTCCAGAGATCCGCCCTCAGGGGCGTACCTCCGGACCGCAGGCGGGGATCCGTGGTTCAGGCGTGCGTCGATGCGGGGGCGACCGTCAGGCGGTGACCTTCCGGTCGTCGTGCTCGCCCAGCACCAGCGCGCGCATCTCGGTCTCGGAGACCTGCGCCACGGCCGTGCGGCGGCTCACCCAGAAGGCCAGGCCCAGGGCCACCCACACCACCAGCGCGATGAGGGAGGGCATCTTGAGCGCGGCCGGCGAGCCCGGCACGAGCAGCAGGCCGAGGAAGACCACGCCCGCCACGGCGCCCAGCAGCGCCATCACCTTGTTGCGGGTGGAGCGGCTGCCCTCCGGCTCGCCGGGCACCGCCGGGCTGCCGGACCAACGGAGCATCTTGTACGCCGCCGCGCAGGTGTACGTGTAGGCGATGGTGACGCCGATGGAGCTCATGTCCACGATCCACGTGAGGGCCTGGCGGCCGAACCACGGGGAGAGCAGGCAGATGCCCATGACGAAGTACACGGCGAACGCCGGGGTGTGGTGGGCGTTGAGCCCGGCGAAGCGCTCCGGGATGATCCGCGAGCGGCCCATGGCGAACAGCAGACGGCTCGAGGCCACGTAGAAGCCGTTGAGGCCGGTGGCCACCCCCATGGCCACGGAGACGCCGAGCACGAGCAGGCCCACGGTGCCGAACAGGGCGCTGATGCCGTCGGCCGTGCCCCAGATGGGCTCCTCCGCCACGAGTTGCTCCCACGGCTGAGTGGCCGCGGTGGCCACCACCATCGCGATGTAGATGGCCGCCGCGGCCACGATGGCGAAGACGATGAGGCCGAAGGCCTTGGCCGGCGGGAAGTCGAACTCCTCGGCGGCCTGGGGCACGTTGTCGAAGCCGACGAAGGCCCACGGCGCGATGGCGACGATCGCCAGGATCGCCGGCAGCGGCCCCACACCCGAGGGGACGCCGGGGGAGACGTTGGACCAGGTGCCGTCCGGGTGCAGCAGCACGCCGGCGAGAATGAGGGCCACGCCCACGAGCATCGCCATCACCATGAGGAACTGCGCGCGTCCCGACAGGGCGGTGCCGCGGGTGTTGAGCCAGGCGAAGGCCGCAAGCGCCAGCGAGGCGACGACCACCTCGCCGAGGTAGACCTGCCACCCGGCCACCTCCCACAGCGGCACCCACTCCACCAGCCACGGCACGAGGCGGCGGAAGAGCAGGGCCACGGCCGAGGCGTTGAGCGCCACGATGGCTGCGTAGCCGAGGGTGAGGAACCAGCCGCACACGAAGGCGTGGTTGCGCCCGAAGGCCTGGAAGGCGTAGGCGAACTCACCGCCGGACACCGGGAAGGTGCGGATGAGGATGCCGTAGCTCACGGCGATGAGGCACATGAGCGCCGCACCGACGGCCAGGCCGATGGCGGCGCCCAGCGGGCCGGAGGTGGCCAGCCAGTCGGTGGGGAGCACGAAGGCGCCCCACCCGATGGCCGAACCGAGTGCGATGGCCCACACCCAGTGGGGTTTGAGGGTCGATTCCAGGCTGTCGCGGTCGGCCAGCACCTCGGCGTGCGTGGCCCCGCTGTCGCGGTTGTCCATGAGTTCTCCGATGAGATGTGAGGGGACTCGTCACGCGGAATTCCACAGGTGTGACGACGGTCCATCATGCCGTGGGGAGGGCGCCGGGGTGCGATGCCGAGCCCCGCGCGCCGCCCGGAGGCCCGGCGGTGGGTGGTGCCGGTCACCGGCAGTGGGATGGACGCACTTGACAGGTCATGTTAGTTACCGTCACTGTGCCCGTGGCACGCGTCCCCGTGCCTCCAGGTTCCCCATGCTCCCTCACCTCCCTCAAGGACATCGCATGCTCACGACCACCCGTTCCCCGCGTGCCGCGGGCGCCGTCTCCGCCACTGCACTCGGCCTCGGCGCCGCAGCCGTGGCCGCGTCGGCCTCCACCGCGCACGCCGCCCCCACCACCTCCTACCTCGCCGCCGGCGACGCCGTCTCCGTCCACGTCGCCCCGGAGCCCGGTTCCGCCACGGTCGACACCCTCCTCTCGGGCCAGGCCGTGCAGGGCACCCCGCTCGACAACGGCTGGGTGCAGGTCGAGGGCGGGTACGTCCGCGCCGCCTCGCTCGTGGTCGACGAGGGCGCCGCCGCCACGGACCCGACCCAGCCCCCCGCCGCGGGTTCCGCCGCCCCCGCCGAGGGCGAGCAGGCCTTCGAGGTGACCACCTGGCTCAACGTGCGCGAGCAGCCCACCGTGGCCTCCGGCATCCGCAAGGTCTACGCCCCCGGCCAGCAGGTCACCGGCACCCCGCTGGGCAACGGCTGGGTGCAGACCGCCGACGGCTTCGTGCACGGCGCCTACCTGCGGGCCACGCAGCCGGCGGACCCCGCCACCCAGCAGACCTACCGCCTCGACCGCTCGGCCAACCTCCGCTCGGGCCCCGGCCTGCGCTTCGGGGTCGTGGGCAAGGTCCCGGCCGGCACCGTGACCGCCGGCGAGCGCGTGGGTGCCTGGATCAAGACCGACCGCGGCTACTTCTGGGGCCCCTTCGCCACCCTGGTCACCGACACCCCGGTGGACCCGCCGGTCGACCCGCCCGTGGACCCCCCGGTGGACCCGGTGGACCCGGGCGAGCAGGTCGTCAAGTACATCGACCCCGCGGGCGGTGCCCAGTTCACCCGGGTGTACACCGCGCCCGGCAGCGGGTACGCGGGCAGCGTGCCGGAGGGCGGCATCCTCCGCGGCTCCTACACCCCTGACGGCCAGTGGTTCCAGGCCGGCCCCACGAGCTTCGTCCCGGCCTCCGAGCTCACCGACGTCCACTACTCCTACACCGGCACCAACGGTCGCCTGGACCCGAGCACGCTGTGCGCCAACCCCCTCCCGGGCAAGGAGCACATGCTCATCCAGTGCGGCGCCGTGCAGCCTCTGGCCGAGCTCAACAAGGAGTACAAGAACACCTTCGGCCACGACATCGGCATCGGTGAGTGCTACCGCACCTACGAGACCCAGGTGCTGTACAAGATCCGCCGCGGCTTCTGGGCGGCCATCCCCGGCACCTCGCAGCACGGCTGGGCCGCGGCCTGCGACATCGCCGAGGGCGAGGCGCAGATCGGCTTCGGCACCCCCAAGTACAAGTGGCTCGACGCCAACGCGCCGCGCTTCGGCTGGGTGAACCCCTCCTGGGCCCGCGAGGGCGCGTACAAGCCGGAGTACTGGCACTGGGAGTTCGCCGCCCTCACCAAGTACTGAGCAGCCCCTGCTCGATGACGGAGCCCCGCACCGCTGACCTGGTCACCGCGGTGCGGGGCTCCGCCGTCTCCGGGGCCCGAGGGTCCGCCGCGGACGTGACCGGTGGCACAGTGTGCCCATGACTGCCAACCTCGGACTCTCCCTGGACCACCGCGACCCGTCGGTGCGCCCCCAGGACGACCTCTTCCTGCACGCCAACGGCACCTGGCGTGCCACCACGCAGATCCCCGACGACCGCTCCAGCTACGGCACCTTCCACATGCTGCGGGAGAAGTCCGAGGCGGACGTGCGGGCCCTCATCGAGGCCGCCGCGGAGCGGGCCGGGCAGGACGCGCAGGACGCCGACGCGGCCACCGTGGGGGCGCTCTACGCCTCGTTCATGGACACCGACGCCGTGGAGGCCGCCGGGGTGGCCGCGCTGGGGCCGGACCTGGCCGTGGTGCGCGAGGTGACCGACGCCCGCAGCCTGGCCGTGGCCTTGGGCCGCCTGCAGGCCGTGGGCGTGGCCGGCCTGGTGGTGCCCTTCGTGGACAACGACAACGAGTTCCCCGACCGCTACTCGGTCTACCTGGAGCAGCACGGCATCGGCCTGCCGGACGAGGCGTACTACCGCGAGGAGCAGCACGCGCAGGTGCTGGCCGCCTACCGCGAGCACGTGGGGCGCCAGTCGCTGGCCAGCGGGCTCGTGGCCGACGAGGAGGACGCCGCCGGGTTCGCGCAGCGCGTGGTGGACCTGGAGCGGCGCATCGCCGCCCTGCACTGGGACGCCGTGGCCACGCGCGACGCCGTGAAGTCGTTCACGCCGTGGACCCGCGAGGAGCTGCTCGCCGCCACGGACGGCCTGCACCTGGACGCGTGGGCCGAGGCGCTGGGCCTGCCCGAGGCGGGGCTGGAGCGCGTCATCGCCCGCCAGCACACCTTCCTGTCCGGGCTGCCGGCGCTCGTGGAGGGTCCCGAGGCGGCCGACGCCGCGACCTGGCGCGACTGGCTGGCGTGGCGCGTGGTGAGCTCGCGCGCGCCCTACGGGCCGGCCGCGGTGGTGGAGGAGAACTTCGACTTCTTCGGCCGCACCCTCACCGGTGCCCCGCAGATGCGCGACCGCTGGAAGCGCGGCGTGGCCTTCGTGGAGGGTGCCGCCGGCGAGCTCGTGGGCAAGCTGTACGTGGCCGAGCACTTCCCGCCGGAGCACAAGCAGGCCATGGAGCAGCTCGTGGCCCACCTCGTGGAGGCCTACCGCCGCCGCTTCGCCGAGGTGGAGTGGATGGGCGACGCCACCCGGGAGCGCGCGCTGGAGAAGCTCGAGGCCTTCCGCCCCAAGATCGGCTACCCGGAGAGGTGGAAGGACTACTCGGACCTGCACGCCGACGCCGGTGACCTCATGGGCAACGTGCGTCGGGCCGCGCAGTCCGAGACCCGGCGCGAGCTGCGCAAGATCGGTCAGCCGGTGGACCGCGACGAGTGGTTCATGCCGCCGCAGACCGTGAACGCCTACTACAACCCCGGCCTCAACGAGATCGTCTTCCCCGCGGCCATCCTGCAGCCGCCTTTTTTCGACGCCACCGCCGACGACGCGGCCAACTACGGCGGCATCGGTGGCGTCATCGGGCACGAGATCGGCCACGGGTTCGACGACCAGGGCTCCCGCTACGCGGCCTCCGGGGCGTTGGAGGACTGGTGGACCGAGGAGGACCGGGCGCGTTTCGACGCGCGGGCCCAGCAGCTCATCGCCCAGTTCGACGCCCTCGAGCCGGTGGACGCCCCGGGCACGCACGTGAACGGTGGCCTGACGGTGGGCGAGAACATCGGCGACCTGGGCGGTCTGGCCATCGGGCTGGCGGCCTACCGCATCTCCCTGGGTGGAGAGCCCGCCCCGGAGCTGGAGGGCCTCACCGGTGACCAGCGCTTCTTCCTGGCCTGGGGCCAGATCTGGAACGGCACCGTCCGCGAGGCCGAGGCCCGGCGGCTGCTCGCCATCGACCCGCACGCGCCGCTGGACGCCCGCGCCAACGTGGCCCGCAACCTGGACGCCTTCCACGAGGCGTTCGGCACGCAGCCGGGCGACGGCATGTGGCTCGACCCGGCCGACCGGGTGCGCATCTTCTGAGGCACCCCGGCACGCGAGAACCCCCGTCACCCGAGGGTGGCGGGGGTTCTCCTTGTCCTGAGAAGGCAGTCGTGGTGACGACCGTCATCACACGACAAGGAGGCTCTCGACCCGGAGGGCCGGGAGCCTCGCACGGTGGGCGGGCAGACCCGCCTCACCTGCTCAGAACTTAATCAGACCGCGCTTGACGGCGTTGACCAGACGGCGGGGGATGGTGACCTCCTGGCCGTCGATGGTGCGCGTCTGCAGGGTCGGCGTCTCGGCCTTCCACTGCGAGCGGCGGTGGCGGGTGTTGCTTCGGGACATCTTGCGCTTCGGAACTGCCATGAGGGGCAGTCTACGCGAGTCCGACCCTCCTGCTTACCACGGCTGCGCCGGCGAGGCCGGCGCCACCCCACTGATGCGGTGGATGCTCCACGCCCGCGGCAGGCGCTCGGCGTCCTTCACGCCGAACAACCGGCCGCCGTCCACGCTCGTGGGGGTCACCAGGGTGCTGCGCACCGCGCCCAGGTCGTCGGTGTGCCAGATCCACACCGGGGCGCCGTCGGCGGCGGCATCGCGCAGCGCGGCCTGCACCACCACCGGGTCGCTCGTGGTGCGTGGCGGCGGGGTGGGCCCGGCC
>NZ_KV824570.1:0-1340 GCF_001816045.1 Kytococcus sp. HMSC28H12 | reverse complement strand
GGCCGCCGAGCTGGCCGCCGAGGTGGCCGGGGCCGTGGACGCCCTGCTGGGAGGCGCCGGTGCGTGACGGCGTCTGGGGTTCGCTGGTGGGCCAGGAGGAGCTGGCCGCCGGGCTCGCCGCCGCGGTGGCCGACCCGGCGCGGCTGACCCACGCCTACCTGTTCACCGGGCCTCCGGGGTCCGGCCGGTCCACCGCGGCGCGCGCCTTCGCCGCCGCCCTGCTCTGCCCCGACGGCGGCTGCGGGGAGTGCCGTGAGTGCCGCACCGCGCTGGACGGCAGCCACGCCGACGTGGAGGTGGTGAACACCGAGGGGCTGAGCATCCCGGTGAAGCAGGCGCGCGAGCTGGCCCTGACCGCGGCCCACCACCCGTCCGTGGGGGCCTGGCGCATCATCGTCATCGAGGACGCCGACCGGCTCACCGAGCAGGCCGCCGACGCCCTGCTCAAGGCGCTGGAGGAGCCCAGCCCGCGCACGGTGTGGATGCTGTGCGCCCCCTCGCCGCAGGACGTCATCGTCACCATCCGGTCGCGCTCCCGGCACCTCTCGTTGCGCACCCCGCCGGTGGAGGCCGTCGCGGCACTGCTGGAGTCGCAGGGGGTGGACGCCGCGATGGCGGCCTACGCGGCCCGGGCGGCGCAGTCCCACATCGGGGTGGCGCGGTGGTTGGCCCGCGACGAGTCCGCGCGGGCCCGGCGCCACACGGTGACCCGCATCCCCTTCGAGCTGGAGGGGCTCGGCTCGGCGCTGCGCAAGGCGGCCTCCCTGCACGAGGTGGCCACCAGCGAGGCCGCGGCCGAGGCCGAGCAGCGCGACGTGGCCGAGCGCGAGGAGCTGCTGCGCCTCAACGGCGCGGACCCCACTGCGCGCACGCAGCCCCCGGCGATCCGGGGGCAGCTCAACCAGCTGGCCAAGGAGCAGAAGGCGCGTGCCACGCGGCGGGTGCGTGACGTCATCGACCGCACGCTGGTGGACCTGGCCTCGGTGTACCGCGACGCGCTGCTGGTCTCCGTCGGGGCCAGCGGGATCGACTTGGTGAACCCGCAGGACGCCGGGGACCTGCAGCGGTTGGCGGGCACCACGAGCGCCGACGCGCTGCTGCTCTGCCTGGAGCAGGTGGACACCGCGCGCACCCGCATCGGGGAGAACGTGACCCCCCTGCTGGCGCTGGAGGCGATGCTGGTGGGCCTGCACCAGCTGCAGGGGGACCTGGCCCGTACGAGCACCGGAAGGGGTCCCCGATGACCACCCACACCCCACGACGGCACGCGCGGCTGCGCCCGCCCCGGGGCCGTGCCCTGCTCGCCGGGGCGGCCGTGCTCGGGCTGGGCCTGGCCGGCT
>NZ_KV824569.1:0-2666 GCF_001816045.1 Kytococcus sp. HMSC28H12 | reverse complement strand
CCTGCTGACCCGCGGCCTGGTGGGCGTCGTCGACGCCGGGCCCGGTTCCCCCGGCGCGCTGGTGGCCAACCTGCCCGGCAGCACCGGCGGCGTGCGCGACGGCCTGGCGGTGCTCCTGCCGCTGGTGCCCCACGTGCTCGACCAGCTCACCGGAGGTGACCACGCATGAGCGACCCGGCCATCGTCCACACGGCCGTCACCGACGAGCCGCTGGACGCCGACGCCCTGGAGGCCGCGGTGCTCGACCCCACGCACGGCGCCGTGACGCGCTTCGTGGGCCGGGTGCGCGACCACGACCCGGAAGCCGTCGGCGAGGTGGTGGCCCTGGACTACAGCAGCCACCCCGACGCACCCGCCGTGCTGCGCCGCATCACCACCGAGGTGCTCCGGGAGCATGACGCCGGCGGCGTGACCCGGGTGGCGGTGGCGCACCGCACCGGGCACCTGGAGGTCGGCGACGTCGCCATCGTGGTGGCCGTGGCCTCCGCGCACCGCGCCCCCACCTTCGCCGTCTGCTCGGCGCTGGTGGAGGCCGTGAAGGCCGGACTGCCGGTGTGGAAGCACCAGCACGAGGCCGACGGGCGGGCCGTGTGGTCCGGGCTCGGGCTCGACGCCCGGGACGCTCCGCTGGACGACGCGCCACCGACCGAGGGCTCGCGGGCCGGCGCCGCGGAGGGGTCCTCGTGACCGGGCTCGTGGACCGCTTCGGCCGGGTGCACACCGACCTGCGCATCTCCCTCATCGACAAGTGCAACCTGCGCTGCACCTACTGCCTGCCCGCCGAGGGCGTGCCCTGGCTGCCCAAGGACGAGCTGCTGACGCGCGAGGAGATCCGCGCCGTGGCGGCAGTGGCCGTGGAGTGCGGCATCACCGAGATCCGCCTCACCGGCGGGGAGCCGCTGCTGCGCCGCGACCTCACCGAGCTCGTGGGCGACCTGGCCACCCTCGAGGGCGAGGACGGGCCGGTGGAGCTCTCACTCACCACCAACGGCATCGGGCTGGACAAGGTGGCCCCCGCCCTGGCCGAGGCCGGGCTGGCGCGGGTCAACGTCAGCCTCGACACCCTGGACCCGGCGCTCTTCCACCGGATGACGCGCCGCGACCGGCACGCCGACGTGCTGGCCGGCATCGACGCCGCGCTGGCGGCCGACCTGCGACCGGTGAAGGTCAACACCGTGCTCATGCGCGACCAGAACGACCACGAGGCCGCCGACCTGCTCGCCTGGGCGGTCGAGCGCGGGGTGGAGCTCCGCTTCATCGAGCAGATGCCGCTGGACGCCGGGCACACGTGGACCCGCGAGGGCATGGTGACCCGCGAGGAGGTGGTGGCCGCGCTGTCCGAGCGCTTCGAGCTCACGGAGCTGCCCGGCCGCGGCGCGGCCCCGGCCGAGCGTTTCCTCGTGGACGGCGGGCCGGCCACCGTGGGCGTCATCGCCTCGGTGACCGCCCCCTTCTGCGGGGCCTGCGACCGTCTGCGCCTCACGGCCGACGGGCAGCTGCGCTCGTGCCTCTTCGCCCGCTCGGAGACCGACCTGCGCGGACCGTTGCGCGACGGCGCCACCTCCGAGGAGCTGGCCGCGCTCTTCCGCGAGGCGACGCTCGGCAAGCAGCCGGGGCACGGGATCGACGACCCGGGTTTCCTGCAACCGCCGCGGCCGATGAGCGCCATCGGCGGCTGAGCAGCCGGACGGGTTCGAGCCGGGGGGTCAGCCCCGCTCGGCGAGCTCCCAGCGCCAGAGGTGGCCGGGGCACTCGGCGCCCACCTCGCTCGGCCCCCGGCCACCGCGTGACGCGCGGTCACAACCGCTCGCAGACCCTGCAGATCCGTCTGAACCCCGAGGAGCTCGAGGCCCTCGTGCTCTCGGTGGCCTGAGCGGACGGCCCCGGTCAGCCGCCGGCGAAGGGCGGCAGCACGTCAACCAACGCGCCCTCACGCACGGGGGTCGAGGGGTCGTCGACCCGCATCCCGTCCACGAGCACCGCGCACCGGCCCACCACGCGCCCCAGGCGCTCCCCGTGGCGGGCGGTCGCATCGGCCAGCAGCTCACCCAGCGTGGCGCCGGCGTACTCGCCCTCGGCGCAACCGGCGGCCTCCCCGGCGGCTGCGAACCAGCGCACCCGGGCCGTCACCGTGCACCGTCCCGGGTCACCTCGGTGAGCGGCCCCTCCTGGGCCAGCCGCTCGATGCGAGCCGTGGCCTCCTCGAGCGTCAGGGCCGGGTCGTGCTCCAGTGCGCGCCCCACCAGGTAGGTGGTCACCGGCACCAGCGGGCGCTCCACCCTGCGGGCCACCACGGTGGCGATGCGGTGCAGGGTCGGCACGTCCACGTGCCCGGGCGGCAGCCCGAGCCCGTCGGCGGCGCGGGCGGCCCAGGCGTCCCACCGGTCGGGGTCCTCGGCCAGGTCGTGCGATCGGCGGTCGCTCATGCGTCTCCTCCGGGTGTGAGGCGCGCCGTCCAGCGCGCGTGGTCCTCCCAGGTGTCCACGTCCTCGACGTCGCGCTCGTCGGGCAGGTCCACCGGGTGCAGGTCGAGCTCCCCCACCAGCTGCCGCACCGAGCGGTCGGTCGGGTCGCCCAGCGCCTCGGCGGCGCGCAGCAGCGCTTCGCGCCGGTAGAGCGCGGCCAGCCACTGCCGGTGCCCGCCGGCGTCCACCGGCGCGAAGCCG
>NZ_KV824568.1:0-617 GCF_001816045.1 Kytococcus sp. HMSC28H12 | reverse complement strand
GGCCGGCTGAGCCGGCGGGCCTCGTCAGGGGCCGCGCCGGCAGGGGGAGGGCGGGCGCCGCGTTCTCAGAGGAGGTGCCAGAGGCTGGCCACGAGCACGTCGAGCACGGCCAGCCCACCGGCGGCGTTGCGCACCGAGGGGGCCTCCTCGCCGCGGCGCTCCTTGCTGGCGGCCACCTCGGCGAGGGCCAGCACGAGCAGGGCGATGACGAGCTTCACACCGATCTTCACGTGGTCCAGCTCGCGGCCGTCGGCCTCGGCCAGGCCCACCAGGAGCACGCCGGTGAGCAGCTGGAGCCGGGCGCCCCAGACCATGACGGTGTTCATCACGTCCGCGCGCAGGGAGACGAGCCAGCCGCCCACCAGGGCCGCCATGCCCAGCAGGTGGAGGGAGGCCAGGAGCTCGTAGACGATGTGCATGCCGGCCATCGTAGGAGCGGCCGAGGTCGTCGGTGCAGCGACCTACGATGGGTCCACCATGAGCAACCCCTTCGCAGAACTCGACCTCTTCGGCACCACGGCACCGTCCGGGAGCGAGGGGGGGTCCCCCGCCGGGGCCGGGGAGCCGGGGGTGGGGGCCGACGGCGTGCCCGACTGGGCGCGGGCGGACGGCCCGCC
>NZ_KV824567.1:0-12494 GCF_001816045.1 Kytococcus sp. HMSC28H12 | reverse complement strand
AAGCACCCACGCTCAACTCCGAAGAGCCAGCTACCGGGACCTGGAGGACGCCAGTACTCGATCCACGAGTGCTGGGGCGATCCGGGCGACGGTGCTGCGGCAGATCAGGACCACGGACCGTCTCGATCCTGTGCAGGAGGACTCACCGGCGCTGGAGTACGACCTGTGGGAGGTGCGTGTCGACGAGGCCCCCGGGGCCGATGCCACGCCCAGGTCGTTGGTGGTCGCCCAGGTGGCGAACACAGCGAACCAGAGCCACAGCGGTCCCGGGCCCCGGTTGCAGGAGGGTGCACGGGGAGTGCTCGTTCTGGGGACGGCGATGTCGGACGAGTGGGTCCACCCGGAGTTCGGCTGGGTCTACTACCCGGTGGCCTTCTACGGGGAGGAGGGGAAGGGCCAGCTGCGCGACCGGGCCACGGAGCGACTGGCTGCAGCGAGCCCCCAGGGAAAGACGGTGGACGAGGTGCTGCGCGAGGCCAACCAGGGCGTGACCTTCCACGCGTCGACGATGACGGACTGACCTGCTGCACCCGGGCGCCCAGCCATGAGGAGGCCCCCACCGCGGTGCGGTGGGGGCCTCCTTCGTCGTCGAGGGGGTCAGCCCTGCTGGTTCTTCAGCGCGGCGAGGCGGGCCTCCACCTCGGCGGACTTGGTGGAGTCCTCGAGCTGCTCGAACTGGCCCTCCAGCGTCGCGGACTGGGCCTCCTGACGGCCCTGCACCAGCGCCTCCTGGCGGCGCACCTTCTCGTCGAAGCGCCCCAGCTCGGAGGACGGGTCGAGGATGGAGATCGAGCCCATCGCGTCGGACACCTGCTGCTGCGCCTCGGCGGTCCGGGCGCGGGCCACGAGGGCGTCGCGGCGGGACTTCAGCTCGTCCAGCTTGGAGCGCATCTCGACCAGGCCCTGCTTGAGGGTCTCGACCGTCTGGCGCTGCTGGGTGATCATCGGCTCGGCGGTGCTCACGTCGCCCTCGAAGCCGATCTGCTTCTCGATGGCGGCCTTGGCCAGGTTGTCGAACTTGTCCGCCTCGGCGGTCTGGCCGGCGGCGCGCAGGCGGTCGGCCTCGGTGGAGGCGGCGGCGGCCTTGCGGCCCCAGTCGGCAGCCACCTTCTGGTCCTGCTCGAGGTCCTGCTCGGCCATGCGCAGGCCGGCGATGGTCTGCGCCACGGCCTCCTCCGCGTCGGCGATGGCGTTGGTGTAGTCCCGCACCATCTGGTCGAGCATCTTCTCGGGGTCCTCGGCGCGGTCGAGGATCGCGTTGATGTTCGCGCGCGCCAGCGTGCTGATGCGGCCGATGATCGTCTGCTTCTGAACCATGAGGTGTTCCTCTCCTGCCGCGGGGCGCGGCGTCCGTTCGCTCGGTCGTCAGTCTGTCCTACAGGGCCTGCGGGCGCCAGCACAGCCGCAGGGGTCGGTGGGGAGGGGACTCAGAAGCGGCCGCCGCCGCCGAAGCCACCGCCGGAGCTGTCCCCGATGCCGCCGAAGCCGCCCCCGCCGCCTGAGGAGTGGCCGCCGCCGAAGCCCCCTCCGTACCCTCCGCCGCCGAACCCGCCGGAGAGGATGCCGCCCAGCACCAGGGAGCCCACGTCGATGCCCCCGTAGCCGCCGCGGCGACCGCCGTAGCCCCCACCGAAGGGGCCACCGGGGCCACCCCCGAAGGGCCCCTGCTGCAGGTCGTCCTCGGCGGCGGTCCGCGCGGACTCGATGAGGCGCTCGGCCTGGTCGAGCAGGCCGCCCGCACCCTGCGGGTCGGAGCCCAGCTGGGCCTCGGCGGCGTCGAGCAGGCGCCCGGCCTCGGAGATCTCGGTGCGGGCCCGACCACCCACGGCCCCGCGACGGGTGCGGATGAACTCGTCGACGCTCGCATGGGCGGCGCGGAGTCGGGTCAGGCGCTGGCCCACCGTCCCGGCGACCCGCTGGCGGTGGTCGTCGGCGGTCCGGGCCGGTTCGAGGGCGGCGTCGATGGCCTCCTCCGCGGCGGTGAGCTCGGCCAGGGCCGCCAGCGGGTCGCCCCCGGAGTGGCTCCCCTCGGCCTGGGCGATCGCGCGACGGGCGCGGTCCACCAGCGGGGCCAAGGCGGCGTCACCCGGGCGCAGCCGCTCGGCATCGGCGATGTCCTGCGAGATCGACCCGATGGCGCGGGCGAGCTCGTGCTGCGAGTTCTCCAGGGTCTGCCGGGCGCCGTCCACCTGGTCGAGCAGGTCGGCGGCCTGGCCGAGGGCGTCCTCACCGGTGCGGGCGGCCGTCACCGCGGTGCGACGGTCGCTGCCGGTGAGGGCCTTCTGCCCGTTGGTGGCCGCCTGGCGCGCCGAGGCGATGAGGCGCTCGGCCTGCTCGATGTTGCCCGCGACGGTGCCCAGGGTGCGCGGGTCGTAGCTCACCTGCAGGGCGCGCAGCTGCTCGCGGGCGCCGGGCAGCCGGCCCTCGAGCTCGTCGGCCCGGGCGGGGATGCCCTGCAGCACCTCCGGGGCCCGGGCCTCCAGGTCGCGCAGCTGCTCGAACTTCTCACCCTGGGCGTGCAGGGTGGCCAGTGCCTCACCGGCCAGGTCGTCGATGCGCTCCAGGGTGCCGCGCTGGGACTCCTCGGTGGCACCGGAGCGCAGGGCCTCGTCCACCTGCTGCTTGAGCGCGAAGGCCTCGGAGGCTCGACTCCGCGCGGCCTGCACCGCGTCCTCGAACTCCTGCGTGGCCTGCGCGCCGAACTGGGCGCGGGAGTACCGCACCTCCTCGTCGGCCGAGCGCACGGCGTCGTCCACCTGCACGAGGCGCTCGGACACGCGGTGCGCGACCTGCTCGGTGGTCTCGCCGGTGCCCTGGGCGTCGGCGGGCGCCGTGGAGGGCTGCGGTGCGCGGCGGCCGCGCCGCCCCATCCGCGTGAGCATGACGACACCACCCACCAGGAAAGGGGCCGCCAGGAGCCAGACCGGGAAGCCGGTGCCACCGCCGGCGCCCGAGTCCCCGCCGCCGCCGGCGAGGTCGCCGGTGGCCGCGTCCTCGAAGCCGCGCACGGCACCCTCGACGGCGCCGTCCCAGTCGTCCTTGCCCAGGGCGGGCTCCACGTACTCGGTCTCGATGGTCGAACCCTCGGCCTGGCTCACGGTGCCCGTCCCGCCGTACATGCCGTAGCGGCGCTGGTCGGTGGCCACTGCCAGGATCGCGTCCTTGGAGCCGAGCCCGGAGGCGTCGAAGGTCTGCTTGGCCCAGGTCTCCCCGTCGACGGCCTGGCCGGAGGAGTCGGTGAACTCCTCCACGTAGACCACGAAGAGCTGGAGGCCGTGCTCGGAGCGCAACTGCTGGAGCTCCCGCTGGAGTCCCTTCTCGTCCTTCAGCACGCCTGCGTCGTCGACGAGCTGGTCGGGCAGGTCCATCGGCTGGGTGGCCGGGAGGGCGCGCGTTCCCGTCACCACCGTCGTCGCGGGCCGGGCGCCGTGCGGGGTGGCCACGGCCGAGGCGGGCGCGAGGGCCGGCACAACGGCCGAGCCGGCCAGGCTGACGGCCAGGATCCCCCCGGCGAGACGCCCACCGCCTCGGCGGGCGTGGGGCGTGCGGACGGACGAGGAGCGCTGTCGGTGGGCCACGGGGTCGATCCTCACCGAGCCACGGCGTGGACGCAACATCGCACGCCGCCGGTCCACAGGGGTCCGGACCCGGGGCCGACGGGGTGTCGGTGGTGGCACCTACCCTTGGCGTGTGCCCGATGCCGTGACGCCTCAGCCCGCCCCCGCCACCACCCCCGCCGACCAGGACGCCGCACCGCCCCTGGGCGGGTTGCTGGCACAGGTGGCCGCCTCGCCCTGCTTGGCGCGGATGCTGGAGATCCACCGCCGCGGGGACGCCGAGGTGGACCTCACGGCCGTGCCCGGGGTGCGGCCGTGGGTGGCCGCGGCGCTGGCCCGTGAGATGGAGGCCGACGGGGGCGTGGTGCTGCTCGTGACCGCCACCGGCCGCGAGTCCGAGGACCTCGCGGCCAGTCTGCGCTCGGTGCTGCCGCCCTCGTCGGTGGTGGTCTTCCCGAGCTGGGAGACCCTGCCGCACGAGCGGCTCAGCCCGCGCAGCGACACCGTCGGCCAGCGCCTGGCGGTGCTGCGGAGGCTGGCCCACCCGGGCCGCGACGACCACGACGGCCCGGTCCGCGTGGTCATCGCGGCGGTGCGCTCGCTGCTGCAGCCGATCCCCACCGGCCTGGGCGACCTGGAGCCGGTCTCGGTGCAGGCCGGTCAGGAGCGCGGCCTCGAGGAGGTGGCCCAGGCCCTCGTGGCGGCCGCCTACACCCGCACCGACCTGGTGGAGAAGCGCGGTGAGTTCGCCGTGCGCGGCGGCATCCTCGACGTCTTCCCGCCCACCGAGGACCACCCGCTGCGCCTGGAGTTCTGGGGCGACGAGGTGGAGGAGGTGCGCTGGTTCCGGGTGGCCGACCAGCGCTCGCTGGAGGTCGCGCCCGGCGGGCTGTGGGCCCCGCCGTGCCGCGAGCTGCTGCTCACCCCCGAGGTGCGCGAGCGCGCCGCACGCCTGGTCCCGGAGCTGCCGGGCGTGGCCGACATGCTCGAGGCGGTGGCCGCCGGCGTGGCCACCGAGGGCATGGAGTCGCTCACCCCGGTGCTCGTGGACGGCATGGAGACCCTGCTCGACGTGCTGCCCGCCGGGTCGCGGCTGCTCGTGAGCGACCCCGAGCGCATCCGCCGCCGCGCGGCCGACCTCGTGACCACCTCGCAGGAGTTCCTCACCGCCGGGTGGTCCTCGGCGGCGGCCGGCGGGCAGGTGCCGGTGGACCTGGCCGCAGCACTGGGGGAGGGCGCCTACCGGGAGCTCGCCCAGATCCGCGAGCATGCGCTGGAGACCACCGGGTGGTGGGCGCTCTCGCCGTTCGCCCCGGACCTGGACACGCTCGACGACGACGCCACCCACCTGCGCCTGGACGCCGAGGAGGTGCCGAGCTACCGCGGTGAGCCGGACCGCGCCGTGACGGACGTGCGCGCGGCGCTGGCCGCGGGGCGGCGCGTGGTGCTGCTCACCGACGGGCCGGGCCTGGCCAAGCGCCTCGCCGAGGTGCTCGGCGAGGCCGAGGTGGGTGCCCGCCTCGTGGTGGCCCCCGGGCCCGAGGGACCCGCGGGCGTGGCCGAGATCTGCACCGCCTCGTGGGGGCCGGGCGTCAGCCTGCCCTCGGTGGGCCAGGGGCTCGTCGTGGTCTCCGAGCAGGACCTCACCGGGCAGGCCGTCAAGGGCTCCACCAAGGACATGCGCCGTATGCCCTCGCGCCGCCGGAAGATGGTGGACCCGCTGCAGCTCAACCCGGGTGACTTCATCGTGCACGAGCAGCACGGCGTGGGACGCTTCGTGGAGATGGTGCAGCGCCAGGTGGGTGGGGCCACCCGGGAGTACCTCGTGGTGGAGTACGCCTCCTCCAAGCGTGGTCAGCCGGCCGACCGGCTCTTCGTGCCCACCGACCAGCTCGACCAGATCACCCGCTACGTCGGCGGCGAGGCACCCACGCTCAACAAGCTCGGCGGCTCGGACTGGTCCAAGACCAAGTCCCGGGCGCGCAAGCACGTCAAGGAGATCGCCAACGAGCTCATCCAGCTCTACTCGGCGCGCATGGCCACTCAGGGGCACGCCTTCGCCCCGGACTCGCCCTGGCAGCGGGAGCTCGAGGACGCCTTCGCCTACGTGGAGACGCCCGACCAGCTCTCCACCATCGACGAGGTGAAGGCCGACATGGAGAAGTCGGTGCCCATGGACCGCCTGCTGTGCGGCGACGTGGGCTACGGCAAGACCGAGATCGCGGTGCGCGCCGCGTTCAAGGCCATCCAGGACTCCAAGCAGGTGGCCGTGCTCGTGCCCACCACCCTGCTGGTGCAGCAGCACCTGCAGACCTTCAGCGAGCGCTACCAGCAGTTCCCCGTCACCGTGCGGGCCCTCTCGCGCTTCACCCCGGACTCCGAGGTGGAGCAGACCCTCGAGGGGCTCAAGGACGGGTCGGTTGACCTCGTCATCGGGACCCACCGACTGCTCAGCCCCTCGGTGCGCTTCAAGGACCTGGGCCTGGTCATCATCGACGAGGAGCAGCGCTTCGGCGTGGAGCACAAGGAGCAGCTCAAGACGCTGCGCACCGCGGTGGACGTGCTGGCCATGTCGGCCACGCCCATCCCGCGCACCCTGGAGATGGCGGTCACCGGCATCCGCGAGATGTCCACGCTGGCCACTCCGCCGGAGGAGCGCCACCCCGTGCTCACCTACGTGGGCGCCTACGAGGAGAAGCAGATCGCCGCGGCCATCCACCGCGAGCTGCTGCGCGAGGGGCAGGTCTTCTTCGTGCACAACAAGGTGGCCACCATCGACAAGGTGGCCGCCCGGCTGCGCGAGCTCGTGCCCGAGGCGCGGGTGGAGGTGGCCCACGGCCAGATGGGGGAGCACCGGCTGGAGCAGGTGGTCACCGACTTCTGGGAGCGCAAGTTCGACGTGCTCGTCTCCACCACCATCGTGGAGACCGGCCTGGACATCGCCAACGCGAACACGCTCATCCTCGACCGGGCGGACACCTTCGGCCTCTCGCAGCTGCACCAGTTGCGCGGCCGCGTGGGGCGTGGCCGGGAGCGCGCGTACGCCTACTTCCTCTACCCGCCGGAGAAGCCGCTCACCGAGACCGCGCACGACCGCCTGCGCACCATCGCCAGCCACACCGACCTGGGGGCCGGTATGCAGGTGGCGATGAAGGACCTCGAGATCCGCGGCGCCGGCAACCTGCTGGGCGGCGAGCAGTCCGGGCACATCGCCGGGGTGGGCTTCGACCTGTACGTCCGGATGGTGGGCGAGGCCGTGGCCCGCGCCAAGGAGGGCGACGAGGGCGACGGCGAGCCCACGGAGATCAAGGTGGAGCTGCCGGTGGACGCCCACCTGCCGCACGACTACGTGCCGGGGGAGCGCCTGCGCCTGGAGGTCTACAAGAAGCTGGCCGCAGTGCGCGACGACGCGGAGCTCGACGACATCGTGGCCGAGGTCACCGACCGCTACGGCACCCCGCCGCAGCCGGTGGAGGCCCTCTTCGCGGTGGCGCGCCTGCGCACCCTGGCGCGGCGTGCCGGGGTGGCCGAGATCTCCGCGATGGGGTCCAAGGTGCGCTTCGCGCCGGTGGAGCTGCGCGAGAGCCAGGAGCTGCGCCTGCTGCGCATGTATCCCGGCACCGTGGTGAAGCCCGCCCTGGGCGTGCTCCTGGTGCCCACGCCGAAGACCGCCAAGGTGGGCGGCCAGCCGCTGCGTGACGCCGAGGTGCTGGAGTGGGCCGGGCAGCTGCTGCGGGCGGTGCTGCTCGACGACATCGCGCAGGGGCAGGCATGAGCGGCGAACAGCGCGGCGACGGTGCGACGGCGGCACCCGGCGCCTCGCTGGCGCGGGTGGTGGAGCTCATGGCGCGGCTGCACGCACCGGACGGGTGCGCGTGGTCCCGTGCCCAGACCCACGCGTCCCTCGCCCCCTATGCCACCGAGGAGGCCGCCGAGGTCCGCGAGGCCATCGACGAGGGCGACCCCCAGCACCTCTGCGAGGAGCTGGGCGACCTGCTGTGGCAGGTGGTGGTCCACTCCCAGCTGGCCAGCGCGGCAGGGCAGTTCACCATCGACGACGTGGTGGCCACGCTGGAGGCCAAGGTGGTGCGCCGCCACCCCCACGTGTTCGACCCGGAGGTGCCCAACGTGGCCACCGCCGAGGAGGTGGTGCCGATCTACCAGGCGGCGAAGGCCCGCGAGAAGGCCGCGCGGCACCAGTAGGCTCACCCCCGGACCGCACGCACCCCGCGCGCGGCGCACCCCGTCCTGAGCACCCACGAGGAGCACACCTTGGCACTCATCGAAGGAATCCACGCCCGCGAGATCCTCGACTCCCGCGGCAACCCGACCGTCGAGGTCGAGGTGATGCTGGAGGACGGCACCGTCTCCCGTGCGGCCGTCCCGTCGGGCGCCTCCACCGGGCAGTTCGAGGCCGTGGAGCGTCGTGACGGCGACTCCGGCCGTTACCTGGGCAAGGGCGTGGAGCAGGCCGTGGAGGCCGTGATCGACGAGATCGCCCCCCGCCTGGTGGGCGAGGAAGCCTCGGACCAGCGCCTCATCGACGCCGACATGCTGGCCCTGGACGGCACCGACAACAAGGGCGAGCTGGGGGCCAACGCCATCCTCGGCGTCTCCCTGGCCGTGGCCAACGCCGCCGCCATGTCCGCCGACCTGCCGATCTTCCGCTACGTGGGCGGCCCGAACGCCCACGTGCTGCCGGTGCCGATGATGAACATCCTCAACGGTGGCTCCCACGCGGACTCCAACGTGGACATCCAGGAGTTCATGATCGCCCCGATCGGTGCGCCGACCTTCCGCGAGGCGCTGCGCTGGGGCACCGAGGTCTACCACGCGCTGAAGGCCGTGCTGAAGGAGAAGGGCCTGTCCACCGGGCTGGGCGACGAGGGTGGCTTCGCGCCGAACCTGGAGTCCAATCGCGCCGCCCTGGACCTCATCGCCGAAGCCGTGGAGAAGGCCGGCTACACCCTGGGCAAGGACATCGCCCTGGCCCTGGACGTGGCCGCCAGCGAGTTCGCCGAGAAGGGCTCGTACACCTTCGAGGGCGAGCAGCGCACCGCCGAGCAGATGGTGGAGTACTACTCCGAGCTCGTGGACGCCTACCCGCTGGTCTCCATCGAGGATCCGCTGGACGAGGAGGACTGGGAGGGCTGGAAGGCCATCACCGCCGCCCTGGGCGACAAGGTCCAGCTGGTGGGCGACGACCTGTTCGTCACCAATCCCACCCGCCTGCAGCGCGGCATCGACGAGCAGGCCGGCAACGCCCTGCTGGTCAAGGTCAACCAGATCGGTTCGCTCACCGAGACCCTGGACGCGGTCTCCCTGGCGGCCCGCAACGGCTACGCCTCGATGATGTCGCACCGTTCGGGCGAGACCGAGGACGTCACCATCGCCCACCTGGCGGTGGCCACCAACTGCGGCCAGATCAAGACCGGTGCCCCGGCCCGCTCCGAGCGTGTGGCCAAGTACAACGAGCTGCTCCGCATCGAGGAGGAGCTCGACGACGCCGGCGTGTACGCCGGTGCGTCGGCCTTCCCGCGCTTCAAGGGCTGACACCCGCGTCACCGCACCGGCCGCTCGGACCCTCGGGTCCGGGCGGCCGGTCGTCGTCGGGGAGCGGGTGGGGGACCGGCGCGAGGTGTGCCCGGTGCGGCAGAATAGGGGGATGGCCCCCGGACACCCGCGCACCCCGCGACGAGCTCCCGGCTCCGCGCGCCGCGGTGCCCAGGTGGCCCTGATGGGAGCCACCCCGTGGCGCGGCGTGGCGCTGCTCGTGACGGTGCTGCTGGCCGCGTGGATCGCGGTGCCGCCCTTCGCCGGGTGGTGGACGCAGCGCGCGGAGATCCGGCAGACGCTGCAGGAGTCGGTGCAGGAGAAGGACCGCACGCGCGAACTGATGGCCCAGCGTGACGAGTTGCGCGACGACGAGCACCTGCGCCAGCTGGCCCGCACCCGCCTGGACTACGCCGAGCCCGGCGAGAAGCGCTACCACGTGCTCACCGACGGCGAGGTGGCCCAGGCCGGGCACGACGCCGGGTCCGGTGGCAGGGCCGCCTGGTACGAGCAGGTGTGGGGCTCGGTGGAGCAGTCCGCCCAGGGTGTCTCCGTGGAGCCCCAGCCTGCCGAGGAACCGGCCCCCGAGCCGGGCTCCCCGGCCCCCAGCGACCCCGTCCGTGAGGTGGAGCAGCCGGTGCCCGACGGGGTGCCGAGCCTCATCACCGAGGACGGCTTCGACCCCGCAGACATCCCGGCCTCCGACCTGCAGGGCGGCGAGGAGAAGCCGGCAGCCGAAGGAGCACAGTGATCGACCAGTTGACCTTCCCCGGGCCGAGCGAGCCCACCGAGGACGACCTGCGCACGGTGGAGGGCCAGCTGGGCCGTCTGCCGCGCGGTGTGGTGTCCGTGGCCCACCGGTGCCCCTGCGGCTGCCCCACGGTGGTGCAGACCGAGCCGCGCCTGCCCGACGGCACGCCCTTCCCGACGACCTTCTACGCCACGTGCCCACGCCTGACGGGTGCGATCTCCACGCTGGAGACCACCGGTCTCATGGCCGAGATGACGCAGCGCCTGGCCGACGACCCCGAGCTGGCGACGGCCTACGAGGCCGCCCACGAGCACTACCTGGCCGCCCGCCGGGCACTGGGCGTGGTGGAGGAGATCGACCACGTGAGCGCCGGCGGCATGCCCACGCGCGTGAAGTGCCTGCACGTGCTCGTGGCCCACTCCCTGGCCGCCGGGCCCGGCGTGAACCCGCTCGGCGACGAGGCCCTGGAGGCGCTCGACCCGTGGTGGCACACCGGGTGCTGCGCGGACGCCATCGCGGCCCGGGGCGAGCGGTGAGCGCCGCGCAGCCCGGGCGGGGCAGGCGCGTCGCCGCCGTCGACTGCGGCACCAACTCCATCCGCCTGCTCGTGCTCGAGGCCCACCTGCGCGACGGCGTGGTGGTGGCCGGCGAGCAGCCCCACCGGGAGAACCGCATCGTGCGCCTGGGACAGGGCGTGGACGCCACCGGGCGCATCGCCCCGGACGCGATGGAGCGCACCGTGGCCGCCGCCGCGGACTACGCCGCCCTCTGCGCCGAGCACGCCGTGGAGCAGGTGCGCTTCGTGGCCACCTCGGCCAGCCGCGACGCAGAGAACGCCGCCGAGTTCACCGCCGCCATCGCCGCGGTGTTCGCCGAGCACGGGTTCACCACCGCCCCGGAGGTCATCTCCGGCGACGAGGAGGCACGCCTGAGCTTCCTCGGGGCCACCGGGCCGCTGCGCGCCCGTGGGGTGCCGGGGCCCTTCCTCGTGGTGGACCTCGGGGGAGGCTCCACGGAGTTCGTCCTCGGTGACGACGCCGTGCAGGCCGCGCGCTCGGTGGACATGGGCAGCGTGCGCCTCACCGAGCGCCACCTGCACTCCGACCCGCCCACGCCGCAGGAGGTGGCCGCGGCGCTGGAGGATGTGGACGCCGGCATCGACCTGGCCGCCGAGGTGGTGGACCTCTCGGCCGTCACCACGCTGGTGGGCGTGGCCGGGACCATCACCACCACCACGGCGCACGCCCTGGGACTGCCGGAGTACGACCGCGCCGCCATCGACGGGGTCACCCTGCCGGTCGATCAGGTGCGTGCGGCCGCCCGGGACCTCACGGCGCGGAGTCGTGCGCAGCGGGGCGAGCTGCCCTACCTGCACCCGGGGCGCGTGGACGTCATCGGCGCCGGGGCGCTGGTGTGGCAGCGCGTCGTCCAGCGCGTGGAGCAGGTCGCCGGCATCACCACCGTGACGGTCAGCGAGTCCGACATCCTGGACGGCACCGCCCTGGACCTGGCGGCGCGGCACCTATCCTGAGTCCGCCCTCGTGGCCCAACTGGCAGAGGCAGGCCACTTAAAATGGCTCACGGTGCGGGTTCGAGTCCCGTCGAGGGCACGGAATCCCCCCGGCCCGCCCGGCGTTGACCCCAGCGACGGACGCCGACCGCCCCGGCGGCGACCCGACGTCCCCGAAGGAGACACACCCATGGCTTTCAACCCCACCATGAACCGCGTGGAGAAGGAGAGCCGTTCCGGGCAGCCCCGGTACGGCCAGTACGCCGACTTCGACGCGGCCCCGCAGTACGGGCAGGCCACGTACGGCCAGCAGCAGTACGCCCAAGCACCCTACGGGCAGCAGTACGCCGGCATGGAGCAGGCCTACGCCGCGCCGGCCGTCGACCAGGGCCGCACCGGCCGGGTCAGCCTCGACGACGTGTTCGTGAAGACCGCCGTGCTCTTCGGCATCGTGCTCGCGGCGGCCGCGGGCACGTGGGTTGTCGTCGGGGCGCAGACCCAGCTGGCCATGGTGGTCTGGCTGGCCGGCATGTTCGGATCGCTGCTGCTGAGCTTCGTCATCGGGTTCATGAAGACGGTCAACGTGCCGCTGATCCTCCTGCACGCGGTGTTGCAGGGCGCCTTCATCGGTGCGGTGAGCGCCACCTACGAGTCCCTCCAGGACGGCATCGTGGCCACCGCCGTGGTGGCCACCGTGGGCACCTTCGCCGCCATGCTGCTGGGGTGGAAGGTCGGCCTGGTCAAGGTGAGCAGCCGTGCCATGCGCATCTTCGGCCTCATCGCCCTGGGCTACCTCGTGTTCCAGCTGGTCAACCTCGGGTTCGCCTTCTTCGCCGGGGCCAGCATCTACTCCACCGGCCTCGGCTGGATCGTGGCCCTGGTGGGTGTCGCCCTGGCGGCCTACTCCCTGGCCATCGACTTCGAGACCGTGCAGCGCAGCGTGGCCTCCGGCATGCCGCAGAAGTACTCGTGGCTGCTGGCCCACGGCCTCATCGCCTCGCTGGTGTGGCTGTACATCGAGATCCTGCGCCTGCTGTACGTCCTGCGCTCCAACGACTGACGCAGCGGCAGCCCGCGGGCCCGCCCGCACGCGACGGAGCCCCCGCCGACCAGCTGGTCGGCG
>NZ_KV824566.1:0-2821 GCF_001816045.1 Kytococcus sp. HMSC28H12 | reverse complement strand
CGGCGGGCGCCTGCCGCTGCGTGCCCCCTGACGTGAGAAGGCCCCCACCGTCCGGTGGGGGCCTTCCCGATGTCACGTCCTCGTCGGTGACGAGGACCCGCTGCTCAGTAGAAGCGGCGGGTGGTGTAGCGCCAGGTCCAGATGCGGTCGCAGACGACGCGACGGCCCGGACGCGGGGCGTGGAAGATGTAGTTGCGGCCGTTCCACGGCACGTAGAAGCCCACGTGCGAGGCGTGGTTGTAGTTGCCGACGAACAGCATGTCGCCGAGCGTCGCGTTGCGGCGCGAGATGGCCTTGGCGCGACGGTACTGGGTGGCGGCGGAGCGCGGCAGGGTGATGCCGTGGCGCTTGTACGCCCACTGCACCAGGCCGGAGCAGTCGTAGGCGGAGGGGCCGTTGGCGCCGTACACGTACGGCTTGCCCTCCTGGGTACGGGCGGTGCGGTAGATGTTGCGGCGCGACGTGCGGGTCAGGGCGCTGGCACCCGTGGCCCCACCGACCGTCACGGCGGCCGCACCGACGGCGGCCGCAGCCGTCCCGGTGAGCACGGAGCGACGGGTCGCGACGGCAGGCATCTCGAAGGTCGTTGCAGACATGAGGGATCTCAGGATCGCTTGCGGAGTATGACCTGTCGGGTTCGGCTCCTGTGAAACCGGCCAGGGGGACACCTGGCTTCACCCCGAGACGGCTGGAGGCCGTCAGTTGTGGGTACCCCGTTCCCGCCATCGACTTTCGTCGGACATCAACGGCGTCGTGGCGGGACTCAGCGCGACGTCGTCACCCCCGCAAGGGATCGGGGGCGTGGACAACGTAGGGCATGCTCTCCGGGGAGGTCAACCCATGGGGGGAGGGCGCGTCTCCACCCACGGGCTGGAGCGGCGTCGGTAGCCTCCACCCATGACGACCGACCCGTCCGAGTCGAGCGCCGACCTGCCCGGTGTGCAGGACGGCTTCCAGCGCCTGTGGGTGCCCCACCGGATGGCCTACCTGGAGACCAATCCCGCGCGGGGAGGCGAGCCCCGGGGGTGTCCCTTCTGCGAGGCCCCGCGCAAGGACGACGCCAGTGGCCTGGTGGTGGCCCGCGGGACGCACTGCTTCGTGGCCCTCAACCTCTTCCCGTACAACCCCGGCCACCTGCTCGTGTGCCCCTATGCGCACGTGCCGGAGTACCTCGACATCGCCGACGAGGCCCTGGCGGAGTTCAGCGCGATGACGCAGCAGGCCATGCGCACGCTGCGCGCGGCCTCGGGGTGCCACGGCTTCAACCTCGGCATGAACCAGGGGTCCGTGGCCGGAGCCGGGGTGGCCGAGCACCTCCACCAGCACGTGGTGCCGCGCTGGTCGGGGGACTCCAACTTCTTCCCCGTGGTGGCCCGGACGCGTGCCCTGCCCGAGCTGCTCGAGGACACCCGCGCCAAGCTGTCGGCCGCCTGGGACGACCACGCCGCGTGACGGGCGCGCGGCACGTCTGAGAGGTGCCCGGAACGTGCGAGGGCCCCGCCGGACCGTGTCCGACGGGGCCCACGCGAGTGGGTGACCGGCTCAGCGACGGTGCGTGAGCTTGCCCACGATGAACAGCAGCAGGCAGGCACCCACGATGGAGGCCAGGAAGCTCGGGATGCTGAACGGGCGGTCCATGAAGTTGCCGTCAGCGAACAGGATGTTCCAGAGGAAGCCGAACAGGCCGGCACCCACGACACCGGTGATGACGTTGGCCGGGATGCCCATGGAGGCGTCCGTGCCCATGATCTTGCTGGCGATCCAGCCGGCGACACCGCCGACGATGATCCACGCGATGATGGTCCACATGAGGGACTCCTTTCGTCAGTGCCCTCGGAGGGGAAGGTGACTGCCCGAGTGGGCAGTCGGAGGGCGCTTGCACCGACTCTAGGACCTCGCGGCCGTGATTTCCTGTCGAGGGGAATGGGCCCGGGGCCGTCCCGCGGACGCGCCGACCGGCGTGCCGCGGCGGCGGACTAGGCTCTGAGCGCCATGTTGAGCCGTCATGCCCGCCCCGCCCTCGCGCGCGTCGTGGACCCCCTCGCCCGAGCGCTCCTGCGCGCCGGCCTGGGACCCGACGCGGTGTCCGTGGGTGGCCTGCTGGGCGTCGTGGTGGCGTCCCTGTGGTTCTTCCCCCGCGGGCAGTTCCTCGCCGGGACCCTCGTGGTGACCCTCTTCGTGCTCTCCGACCTGCTGGACGGCGCGATGGCCCGCCAGCAGGAGCGCTCCCGGCCGTGGGGGGCCTTCCTCGACTCCACCTGCGACCGGGTCGGGGACGCCGCGGTGCTGCTCGGCATCGCCTGGTGGGCCCTGCGGGTGGCGGGCACCGGCAGCGACCCCGTGCTCCCGGCCGACCACGCCGGGGTGCTGGGCGCCCTGACGCTCGGTTCGCTGGTGGCCGGCTTCCTGGTCAGCTACGCGCGGGCCCGTGCCGAGGGGCTGGGCGTCCGCGCCGACGGGGGCCCGGCCGAGCGGGCCGAGCGGCTGCTGCTCGTGCTGGTGACCACGGGGCTGGTGGGCCTGGGTCTGCCGGTCGTTCTCCTCACCCTCTCGATGGGGGTGCTCCTGGCCGCCAGCCTGCTCACGGTCGCGCACCGGGTGGCCACCGCCCGGCGGGAGCTGGTGTGAGGCGCCACATCGGACTGGTGTGCCCCTACCCGGTGGACATGCCCGGTGGTGTGCAGGCCCACGTGCGGGACCTGGCCTCCACCCTGGACGCAGCCGGCCACCGCGTGAGCGTGCTCGCCCCCGTGGCCGGGTCCGGGGCGGCTCTGCGCCGCGCCTGCCGGGCCGAGGAGGACGCCCCGCTGTCCCCGCTCGC
>NZ_KV824565.1:0-608 GCF_001816045.1 Kytococcus sp. HMSC28H12 | reverse complement strand
TTGGACGACGTATTCGTAGTACAAGGTCGGTGGCTTCCCGGGTGCAGGTGGGGTCGAGTTCGGCGGTCGCTTGTCCGCCAACTCCTCGACCTCGTTCTTGAGCATTCCGATGACGACACCGTCTCCGTCCTCGTCACAAGTGACGACCGGGCCGCAGTCCGAACTGCCCATCAAGGCGAGCGCCATGACGGTGAGGAGGCTCATCGGGAGCCATCCTTGGTGAAGACGGGGTCCTCATTGGGATGGAGCTTCTCCACGGCCCAACCCCCCTCGTGTCGGAGGCGGAAGAGAAGCCCCATCTCGTCGATCTCTTCGAGGCGAGCGGTCACCTCGCCATCGGGCGTCGTGAACGTCGCCGGTAGCTGGTGGAAGCCGACGACCGCGTCATAGGTGCTCGGTCCCGTCGCAGTCACCTTTGCGCCAAGAATGTCGAAGACAGGCCCATCAGATGCTTCCTTCGTCCGAGAGGCCTCGACCAAGGCTTCGGACTGGTTCGCGCACGTCTTGCAGTCGTCGCCGGCGTACTTGTCGAGTACCCCCGCCTTGGGGTGCTGGTAGAGGTGGTTCAGCGTCTCGACGTACCAGCGGGCGAAGGCCTCGGCACCCTC
>NZ_KV824564.1:0-1097 GCF_001816045.1 Kytococcus sp. HMSC28H12 | reverse complement strand
GACCCCGACAAACGACGACTCAACGAGGGGGGTGGCTGGGGACGGACGCCCTGCATCGACGGCTCGTCCACATCCCACCGAGCGGGGACCGCCCACGCCCACCTGTCCCGCTCACCCTGTGGACATGCCTCGAGACGCGCAGCCTCGGCTCCCAGCCACCACCCCCGACCACTTCACCTGCGCAGAAGCGCTGCAGCAAGGACTCACGCCAGACGTCCTGCGCAACCCGGCGTGGCACGTGCCGATGCGGGGAGTCCGCTCCCGCCGGGAGGCCACCACGGCCCTGGCCCGCATCGCGGCCGTCGCCACGGGGCTCCCCCACGGGACCGCCATCAGCTGTGACTCCGCGGCGGTCCTGCACGGCTTTCCGATGCCGCGGCCGGCCACGGCCGAACACGCCGTGCACGTCCGGCGCGCCGACGGATTCCGGGTGAGGCGACCGGGGGTCATCGCCCACGCCCGCCTCGAACGCCGACGGACCCAGGTCGTCGACGGGGTGCTGACCGTGGGCCCCGAGGACACCTGGCTCGACCTGGCCGCACCCGGGCACTGGGGCCTCACCGCCCTCGTCGTGGCCGGGGACCACCTCGTGAACCGGTGGACAGGACGTGCCGTGGAACGGCTGGAGGAGGCGGTCGCGCGCCGCCGACGCTCCCCCGGGATCCGGCTGGCCCGCACCGCCCTGGGGCTCATCCGGACCGGTTCCCGATCCCCCGCGGAGTCCCACGCCCGGGTCCTCGTCGTGCAGGAGGGGTTGCCCGAGCCGGCCCTCAACGCAGCCGTGGCCGGCCAGTGGGGCGAGGTCGTGGCGGAAGTGGACATGCTCTGGGAGGAGGAGCGCGTCATCGTGGAGTACGACGGTGAGACCCACTACGAGGACCCCGAAGCCCGACAGGCCACCCTCCGCCGCACGGAGATGCTCCGGGACCTGGGCTTCCAGGTCGTCACGCTCACCCGACGCGACCTCTGGGCCGGGCAGCACCACCTCTGGCTGGCCGACCTGCGACGCAGGCTCCGCACCGCCCGCGGTTGACACCTCCCCAGCCGCCCCGTCCCTCTCGTCGCGGCCCCCTCCCCTCGTTGAGTCGTCGTTCGTC
>NZ_KV824563.1:0-631 GCF_001816045.1 Kytococcus sp. HMSC28H12 | reverse complement strand
CGCAGCGCCCGCAGCGCCACCTCGGGGTCGGCCACCTCCGGGTGCGGGTAGCGCGCCGGCGCGTCGCGCAGGATGAGGTGCGGGGCGTACCGCCTGATGGCCGAGTCGGCCACCCCGTAGCCGTGCCGCTCGATGATCTTCTGCTCGGCCTCGCTGAAGGCGTCCATGTCCGTGCGGATGGCGTTGATGCGTGCCGCCACCTCGATGGGGTAACTCTGCGGGACCCGCGAGTCCATGGCCCACGAGGCCCCCTCGACCACGCCCCAGTTGTAGGCCGAGTGGAGCCAGCGTAGACGCGTCACCTCCCCGCCACCGGCAGCGATGCTGATGACGTGCAGGATGCGCCCCAGCGGCGTGCGCGCGCTGCGGGCCCGGAACACCGCGCCCCCGTCGCTCACGAGCACCCCGGCGTGGTCGCGCCACACCGGCTCCAGGGCGAGGTTGTCGTAGATGCCGCCGTCGAGCAGCTGCACGGTGCGCTCGATGCGGGGGCGGGCGGCCGCGTCGAGGTGCCCGGCGTGACCCCCGCTGAGCTCGAGCGTCGTGGCGTCCAGGTCGAACGGCGCGAAGTACGGCGGGTAGGCGCTCGAGGCCGCGACGACGTCGGCCAGGCGCAGCCCCGCCGGCGGGG
>NZ_KV824562.1:0-833 GCF_001816045.1 Kytococcus sp. HMSC28H12 | reverse complement strand
GGGCGCGGCGCTCGGCCTCCCGAGCGTGGGCGCGCGCCACGTCGGCCTCGTCGCGGCGCGGCTTGACGGTGACCGTCGGCTGCAGCTGCGCGGTCGGCGAGACGTGCTGCGCTGGAGGGTGGTCCAGGTCGCGCGAGCGGGGGTCGGGCATCCGCACCGACTGCTCCAGGGCCTCCATCGCGTCCAGGAAGGCGTCCATGGACTTCACCGTCTTCACGTGGTCACGTCGCTTCCACCACCACTGAGCACCGAAACCCACCCAGACGAGGACGACGAGCACGAGGACGAGGAGGCTGGGCGGCATGGCCGCAGTCTAGAAACACAACGGTGTGATTCACAGGGGCAACACACGTCCTCGACCCCAACGGAGAGTGAACGTCCGGTCACGGTTCGCGCACCACCCCGGACGGTCCCCACTCCGGGGCCGTCACGGCGAAGACGCGGTGGTCGCGCCACGCCCCGTCGATGAACACCGCGGCCCGCCGCAGCCCCTCCTCGCGCAGGCCGAGGGCCCCCACCATCGCCAGGGAGGTGGCGTTGTCCACGGCCACCGCCACCTCCACACGGTGCAGGCCCACCGGCCCGAGCGCGTGGTCCAGAGCAAGCCGCAGCGCGGTGCGCCCCACACCCCGACCGGTCACCGCACTGTCCACCCAGTACCCCGCCGAGGCCGACCGGTGCCCACCCCACCGGATGTCGTCGAGCACCATCTCGCCGGCGAGCTCGCCGCGGTACTCGACGCCCCAGTGCAGCGCCGCCCCGGCGAGCGCCTCCGGGCGGGCGCGACGCACCATCCGGTGGAAGGCCGCCCGCACCGGCGGCACCGCCCCCAG
>NZ_KV824561.1:0-2162 GCF_001816045.1 Kytococcus sp. HMSC28H12 | reverse complement strand
GGCCCCCGCGGCGAGCACGGGCGCAGCGCCCACGCCCCCCGGCAGCGCTCCCGCAAGGCCGACGCCCCGCGCACCGCCGCCTGGCACCTGCTGGGGGGCGTCGACGAGGGGGCCTACGCCAACCTCGAGCTGCCCCACGTGATGCGCCGCTTCCGCCTCTCGGGCCGCGACGCCGCGTTCGCCACCGAGCTGGCCTTCGGCACGGTGCGCAGGCAGGGCTTCTACGACCTGGTCATCGCCAGGGCCACGGGCCGCGAGGTCGAGGGCCTGGACCCCGAGTTGCTGCGCACCCTGCGGCTGGGCGCCCACCAGGCCCTCTCGATGCGGGTGCCTCCCCACGCGGCGGCCGACCAGACCGTGGCCCTGGCCCGGTGGGTCAACGGCTCCGGCCCGGCCCGCCTGGTGAACGCTGCCATGCACCGCATGACCGAGAAGGACGCCGAGGCGTGGATGGACGAGGTCACCGAGGGCCTGTCCGGTCCCGACCTGCTCGCCGCCCGCCACTCCCACCCCACGTGGATGGTGCGTGCCCTCATGGCCGGCCTGCTCGACCGCGGCCGCCCCGCCGAGGAGGTGGAGGCGCTGCTGGAGAGCCACAACACCCCGGCGCTGGTCTCCCTGGTGGCCCGACCCGGCTGGGTGGAGGTCGACGAGCTCCTCGAGCAGCCCACGGTGGAGGACGGCCGCTGGGCGCCCACCGCGGTGACCCTCACCGAGGGCGCTCCCGGCGGGATCCGTGCCGTGGAGGAGGGCCGCGCCGGTGTGCAGGACGAGGGCTCCCAGCTCGCCGCCCTCGCGCTGGCCGGCGCCCCCACCCTCGGTGAGGACACCGGCGCCTGGCTCGACCTGTGCGCCGGCCCCGGCGGCAAGGCTGCCCTGCTGGCCACCACCGCGCACCGCCGTGGTGCACGCCTCGTGGCCAACGAGGTGCACCAGCACCGCGCCGATCTCGTGGAGCGTGCCCTGCACCCGGTGAACGTGCCCGAGGCCGACCAGCCCGAGGTGGAGGTGGTGGTCGGCGACGGCGCCGAGTACGCCACCGCCCACCGGGACGCCTTCGACCGTGTCCTGGTGGACGTGCCGTGCACCGGGCTGGGGGCGCTGCGCCGCCGCCCGGAGGCCCGGTGGCGCCGCCAACCGGCCGACCTGGCCCAGCTGGCCCCCACGCAGCGTGCGCTCCTCGGCGGAGCCCTCGACGCGGTGCGCCCCGGCGGCGTGGTGGCCTACGTGACCTGCTCGCCCCACCCGGCCGAGACCTCGGTGGTGGTGGACGACGTGGTGGCCCGCAGGGGCGACGTGGAGCTGCTGGAGGTGGCGCCCGTGCTGCGCGAGGTGGCCCCCGCCCTGGCGGACGCCGAGCTCGAGATGGCGGCCGGCGCCAAGGGTGCCCGTGCCACCTCGGTGCAGCTGTGGCCGCACGTCCACGGCACCGACGCCATGTACATCGCCCTGCTGCGCCGCACCCCGGAGGCCTCATGACCCGCCCCCTGCACGTCCACCCCAGCATCCTGGCCAGCGACTTCACGCGGCTGGGGGCCGAGCTGCAGCGCATCGTGAGCGCCGACGCCGCCCACGTGGACGTCATGGACAACCACTTCGTGCCCAACCTCACCATCGGCCTGCCGGTGGTGGAGGCCCTGCAGAAGGTGACCCCGGTGCCGCTGGACCTGCACCTCATGATCGAGGAGGTGGACCAGTGGGGACCGCGCTACGCCGAGACCGGCGCGCACTCGGTGACCTTCCACGTGGAGGCCAGCCGCGACCCCCGCCAGCTGGCGCGCGACCTGCGCTCGGCCGGCTCCCGCGCCGCGATGGCGCTCAAGCCGGGCACCCCCTTCGCGGACTACGCCGACCTGCTGCCCGAGCTGGACATGGTGCTGGTGATGACCGTGGAGCCCGGCTTCGGCGGGCAGTCGTTCATGCACGACCAGCTCGAGGTGGTGCGCGAGGTGCGCCGGGCGGTGGGGGAGTCCGGGCTCGACCTGGCGATCCAGGTGGACGGCGGCGTGGACGTCGACACCGTGGTCGACGCCGCCGCGGCCGGGGCCGACGTGTTCGTGGCCGGGTCGGCCGTGTTCCGCGGTGACGACGTGGCCGGCGCCATCGCCGACCTGCGGGTGGGTGCCCTGCGAGGGGCGCGCAGCCAGGGCGACGGCGAGCCG
>NZ_KV824560.1:0-2378 GCF_001816045.1 Kytococcus sp. HMSC28H12 | reverse complement strand
CCGCCCGGCGGCCGGGGGAGTGGTGAGCACCTCTTCCTCCCACCAGGCCAGGGTGCCGTGGGCCGCCTCCAGCACGTGGCCGGCGGACGAGAGCAGCACGGCGTCGTCGGCGCCGCGCCCCAGGGCGGTGCGGCGTGCGTCGGCGAGCACCGCCAGGTCCGGCCCCTTGACCTCGGGAGCGGTGCGCGGGTCGGCTCCCGGGAGGGTCCACAGCCTCGATGCGGGACGACGCGGCGGCGCGGGGCGCAGCAGCACGGTCACCCCGGTGGTGCGCACCTCCAGCCGGGGGAACCACTCGCCCTCGGCCAGCTCGGCCGGCATCTCGTGGGTGGCGGCCACCACCTTCTCGGCCCAGTCCGGCACGCCCGGCCAGGTGCGCGCGGCCGCGGCCACGGTGCGCTCCAGGTGGTGCAGGCGCCCCGGCCACCAGCCGTCCACGTGGCGCCACGAGGTCACCACCACCGGCTCGGGTGCTGCTGCGGCCTCCACGCTCCTCCTCCGCTCTCCGGGCATCACTCGCACGGCCGCTCATTGTGCGGCATCGGTCACAGGGGTTTGCGGTCACCGGGTCCGTGGCCTACGGTCGTGGACACCTCATCCAGAGCGGCCGAGAGACGTGGCTCCACGACGCCGCGGCAACCCGGCGGACCGACAGGTCCGACCACGGGTGCCACTGCCACGAACGATGCGAAGGAGTTCGAGATGCAGCACCGCACCTCCCCTCACCCCCGCCTGAGTGGCGCCGCCCGCACCTCGATGTCGGGCACCTCCTGGGCGTCGCGGCGAATGCCGGCGGCGCAGCGGGCCGCCTGAGCCCCCTGCGCCGAGCCTCGTCCTGAGGCTGACGACCCCCTTTCCCCGCCGCCGCCCCATCGGGTGGCCGGCTGACCGCACCCCGATGCGCCCTCGCGCCGGGGCGGTCCCCCGTACCCAGGAGACGCCATGACCCAGCCCACCACCGCCACCGAGACCACCCCGACCACCCGCGCCACCGCCGACGCCCCCTCCGCCGAGGCCCTGGACCCCACCACGTGGGGCCTGGCCACCCGCGCCGTCCACGCCGGCCAGGTGCCCGACTCCGACACCGGATCCCGCGCGCTGCCGCTCCACCAGACCACCAGCTACGTCTTCGCCGATGCCGACCAGGCCGCCAACCGGTTCGCACTGGCAGAGCTGGGCCCCATCTACACGCGCCTCAACAACCCCACCACGCAAGTGGTGGAGGACCGCCTGGCCGCCCTGGACGGTGGGGTGGGCGCCCTGCTGCTCTCCTCCGGCCAGTCCGCCACCACCCTGGCGCTGCTCAACCTGTGCGACGCCGGCGACCACGTGGTGGCCTCGTCCCACCTCTACGGCGGCACGCAGAACCTCTTCGCCGTCACCCTCAAGCGCCTGGGCATCGACGTCACCTTCGTGGACCCGGCCGACCCCGCCGCCTGGCGCGCCGCGGCCACCGACGCCACCAAGGCGTTCTTCGGCGAGACCGTCTCCAACCCCTCGGGCACCGTGCTCGACATCGCCGCCGTGGCGGAGGTGGCGCACGAGGTGGGCGTGCCGCTGGTGGTGGACAACACCATCGCCACCCCGGCGCTGCTGCGCCCCATCGAGCACGGGGCCGACGTGGTGGTCTACTCGGCCACCAAGTTCCTCGGCGGGCACGGCACCGCGGTGGCCGGTGCCATCGTCGATGCCGGGCGCTTCGACTACACGGCCCATGGCGACCGCTTCCCGCACTTCACCGAGCCGGACGAGACCTACGGCGGCATCGTCTTCGGCCGTGACCTGGGCGCGGACGGGGTGTTCGGGGTGAACCTCTCCTACGTGCTGCGGGCCCGCGTGGTGCTCCTGCGCGACCTGGGGGCCTCGGTCTCGCCCTTCAACGCGTGGCTCATCGCCCAGGGCCTGGAGACGCTCACGCTCCGTCTGGAACGCCACCTGTCCAACGCGCGCACCCTCGCGCACTGGCTGGCCGAGCACCCGCAGGTGCAGCGCGTCCACTGGGCCGGGCTGCCGGACCACCCCTCCCACGCGGTGTCGGCGCGCTACCTGCCCGACGGTCCCGGCTCGGTCGTCTCCTTCGAGCTGGCCGGCGGTGCCGAGGAGGGGCGCGCCTTCGTCTCCGCCCTGCGCCTGCACAGCCACGTGGCCAACATCGGCGACGTGCGCTCGCTGGTCATCCACCCGGCATCCACCACGCACGCCCAGCTCTCCGAGGCCGACCAGCGCGCGGCCGGCGTCACCCCCGGGCTGGTGCGGCTCAGCGTCGGCATCGAGGACGTGGACGACCTGCGCGCCGACCTCGAGCGGGGGTTCGCGGCCGTGGCTGTCGGGGGTGCGCGGTGACCGCCACGCTCCCGAGGCGTGGCGCGGTGTCCGCC
>NZ_KV824559.1:0-2262 GCF_001816045.1 Kytococcus sp. HMSC28H12 | reverse complement strand
CAGCCCCTCGGTCACCACGGCGCGCTTGGCGGTGCGACCGCCGCGGCACCTGCGGGTGCACAACGTCCACGACGACCCCACCCAGGTGTGGACCATGGATGTGGAGCTCACCGAGGCCGAGCCGGGGACCGCACTGACCTTCAGCCAGCCGTTGAACAGCCGGGAGATGGTGCGCGAGGTCGGCCCCGGGTGGGAGTTCTACCTCGACCGCCTGCAGCAGTCCCTGGAGACCGGGGAGCAGGCCACCATCGAGTGGGACGGGTACATGGACCTCGCACCGGAGTACGCGCAGGAGTTCGGGCTGGCCTGACGTCGTGCTGATCCGAGGCGGCTCACCCGACGCGTGCAGGGGGGCCTGCGGTCGACGGGCGGCGCGTCACCCCATCGGGTCACTCGTCCAGCCAGGCGTTGTGCTGCAGGCGCAGCGCCCGTTCGAGCCCCGCGAGGACGCCAGCGACGGTCAGGCCGGCGTTCACCGGAACGGGCAGTTCGATCGGGGAGTGGAAGGTCCACCCGGTGAGCGACTGCCACCAGTCGGCCCGGGTGAACGCCTGCAGCAGCTGCGGCAGTTCCAGGCCCAGCGCCACGAGCAGCACGGTGAGCGAGAGCGCCCCGAGGACCCGGCTGGCGGTGGGGTGGCGCTCGTCGAGGTCGGCTCGCCAGGCCTCCCCGGTGCCGGCGGCCGGGGTCAGGGGCTGCTCCCCCGCATCGGTCACCAGGTGCGCCCGCTTCATGCCGTAGAAACTCAACGCGGCCTCGATGCGGGGCGTGCGCTCGCGGGGGTGCCGGCGGTCGGCTGCGTCGGGGCCGGGATCACCCGGGAGGTCGTCCAGGACGAAGGTCGCGGTGCTGCGCCCCACCGCCACCTGACGGCCGTCCCGGTGGAGGACCAGCTTCTCGCCGATGTCGAGGTAGTCCACGTCGAGCGTGTACTCGTGCCCGTCGGCCATGGCCGTGAACTGGCCCCGCCACAGCGACTGCCACCCCGTCACGGGGGTCACGGTCGACCCGTCACCCGGCTTCACCGATCCGTCTCGCCCCACCGTGGTCCTCCTCGCACCAGCTCTGTCGGGCGCCGCCGACCATCCTGTGCGGGCCACTCTGCCAGTCGGTCCCGCCGTCGGGGTGGCAGGACGCCGAGCGCTTCGACGAGGTCTCCCACGGCCTCATCGACCTCGAGATGCGTGCCCAGCTGGCGGGCCGCTGGCGCACGGCGACCATGCAGGTCGTCTTCGCCGCCATCCCCGCGGCGGGGGTGGCGGCCTTGCCGGGTTGCTACCTTGCGAGGGCCAGTGAACGGGGCGGACGTCGCCCAGCACACGCAGCCCAGGAGGACCACGTGAACGCACCGCAGTCGGGGACGCCCCTGAAGATCGGCATGTTCCTGTTCGAGAAGGTCATGACCCAGCGCAGCACCCCGGTGATCCTCACCATCAGCCCGGGGCGCATCGTGCTGGCCTCTGCGGACCGCGTCGTGGCCGACGTCCCCGCCGACCAGGTGCGCACGAAGGTCTCCCGGGTCCTGAAGGTGAACGAGCTGCACGGGCCGTGGGGCAAGTGGATGCTCGGCGCGGTCGGGGCCGCCAAGAGCGAGGACTTCACCGACGCCCAGGCCACGGAGGTCATCGAGGCGCAGAAGGCCGCCCAGCAGGACCCCGCCCTGACGCAGCTCGAGCTCGCCCGGACCGTCTGGGTCGGCCAGCCCACCGCTGCCGACGGCTCGTGGACGGGCTCGCTCTCCTCGATGGCCAAGGGCGAGACCAAGATGCAGCCCCGCATCGCCCCGATGGTCGACGAGGCGCTGCTCGCCGCGGGCGTGCAGCGCGCCTGAGGGGGTTCAGCGCCGGCGGCGCACCCGCTCCTCGTCCCAGACGGCCTCGGGGGTCTCCACCACCCGCCCCTGCGAGGTGAACACGAGGAAGCGGTCGAAGGTGCGGGCGAACCAGCGGTCGTGGGTCACGGCGACCACGGTGCCCTCGAACGACTCCAGGGCGTCCTGCAACGCCTCGGCCGAGTGCAGGTCGAGATTGTCCGTCGGCTCGTCCAGGAGCAGCAGGGTGGCGCCGGAGAGTTCCAGCAGCAGGATGCCGAAGCGTGCCTGCTGCCCTCCGGAGAGCTGGTCGTAGGTGCGCTCGCCGGCAGCGGCCAGCCCGTAGCGGTCCAGCACCTTGGCGGCCTGCTCGCGGCCCATCCCGTCCCGGTGGTCGTCGCCGCGGTGCAGGATCTCCAGCAGGGTCCGCCCCGTCAGCGCCGGGTGGTCCT